>JAIRZX010000412.1 GCA_031267005.1 Deltaproteobacteria bacterium | reverse complement strand
CCGGCACGCCGCCGCCCCGGGGCACCACAACGCCCCGCGGCCCCGGAACCCCGGCCGATCCTCACGCGGATCCTCCGATTTCCGGGAGGCACGCCTCGCCAACTCTCCCCCGGGCGGTCCTTATGCGGCCGCCCGCCGCCGAAAGCTCCTCGGGACCCCCGGGCCTCAGCCCCGCGCGCTCCCGGAAATCGCCTCAGGCCAACGTCCCCGCCCTCCCGGCAACGGCCCCCCGGCCCGCCGCGGGGCCGGATACCTTGCTTCAGGACCCCGCCAGCCGCCCTCCGCGCGGCCCGCCGGCGGCCCCCTACGGGGAACCGCCCGGGCCCGGACGCGCCGCCCGCGGGGCAGGAACACGCGTCATTCCCCTATGAGAGAATTCGGCAACGGCCCCGCGGGGGCCCTTTTCCCGGGCCTGGACATAGGCTCGGTGTCGGTCAAGCTCGCGCTCGCCGACCGGGACGGCCGCCTTCTGGAGAGCCTCTACCTGAGGCACTGCGGAAGGCCGTTCCACGCCCTCCTCGCCGCCTTGGAGACCGTGCTTGCGAAGTACCCGGCCGCGAGCGTGCATGCCCCCCGCATAACCGGGAGCTCGGCGGCGCTCGCGGCGGAGCTCCTCAAGGGCGCCGCCGTGGGAGAGGTTACGGCCCTGACCGTGGCCGCGCGCGAAACTGAGCCGCGGGCCAAGGCCTTAATCGACATAGGGGGCGAGGACACCAAGGTCCTGTGGTTTTCGGGGGGCGGGGCCTTCGCGCTCTCCGACTTCGCCATGAACGCACTGTGCGCGGCGGGGACCGGGTCCTTCCTGGACCAGCAGGCCCACCGCCTGGGCTTCGGCATAGCCGACTTCGGGGCGCTGGCCTTAAAGTCCGAAGTGCCCCCCAGGGTGGCCGGCCGCTGCAGCGTCTTCGCCAAGAGCGACATGATCCACCTCCAGCAGTCCGCCACCCCGGACTACGAGATAATCTACGGGCTCTGCCTGGCCATGGCCAGGAGCATCAAGAGCGGGCTCGCCAAAGGCCGCGGCCTGGAGCCCCCCGTGCTCTTCACCGGGGGGGTCGCCGCGAACCCCGGACTCATGAGGGCGCTCAAGGAGATCCTCGCCCTCGAAGGCGACGGCCAGCTCGTCGCTCCCGAGGCCCACTTCGTCTTCGGGGCCCTGGGCGCGGCCGCCCTGGGACGCGCCGAACTCTCTTCCGCGGAGCCCCGGGGCCTGGACCTTTCGGCCCTGAAGGCCTTTTTGGACTCCCCCCGCGAGCCCCCGCGCCGCCAGCCCAGGCTCTCCCGCCGCGCCCAGAAGCCGCGCCAGTCCGCATTCGACTGGTCTTCGGCCGACCCGGAAAACCCCATGCCGGTCTACGTGGGCGTGGACGTGGGCTCGGTCTCCACCAACGTGGCCCTGGTCCGCGAGGACGGGCTCCTGTGCGCCCGGGTCTACGTGCCCACGGCGGGCAGGCCCCTGGAGGCCATAACCCTGGGCTTCTCGCAGCTGCCCCCGGAAGCCCCGGGCAGGGTGAAGGTGCTCGGGGTATGCACCACCGGATCGGGGAGGTACCTTTCCGCCGACTTCATCGGGGCGGACATGACCGTAAACGAGATTACGGCCCAGGCCACCGCCGCCGTGGCCATCGACCCCGAGGTGGACACCATCTTCGAGATAGGCGGCCAGGACTCCAAGTACATATCGCTCTCCGACGGCGTAATCACCGACTTCATGATGAACAAGGCCTGCGCCGCCGGCACGGGCTCTTTTTTGGAGGAGCAGGCCGACAAGCTGGGGCTCTCGATCAAGGGGGAGTTCGGCGACAGGGCCCTTTCCGCCGAGAACCCGGTGCACCTGGGCGAGCGCTGCACTGTCTTCATGGAATCCGATCTGGTCCACCACCAGCAAAACGGCGTGAACCTGGAAGACCTGACCGCCGGTCTCTGCCACGGCATCGTGGCCAACTACCTGGGCCGCGTGGTCGAGACCCGCAAGGTGGGCGACAGGGTCTTCTTCCAGGGGGGCACCTCCTTCAACGAGGGCGTCGCCGCCGCCTTCGAGAGCCGCTTGGGCCGGCCCGTGACCGTGCCCGACAACGCGGACGTGACCGGCGCCGTGGGCGCGGCCATGATAGCCCGTGACCGCAGGACGTGGAAGGAATCCGCTTTCGCGGGCTTCGACCTCTCCAAGCGCCCTTACGAGATAAAGAGCTTCGAGTGCCGCCACTGCGCCAACCGCTGCGAGATCCGCAAGGTTACCGTGGCCGGCGGCCGCCCCTTCTTCTACGGGTCGCGCTGCGACCGCTGGGAGGAGGACGGCGGCGAGGCCCGCCGCGCGGCGAGGGACGTGCCGGACCTCTTCGAGTTCCGTTCGCGCTTGTGCTTCGGGGACCCCGACTTCGGGCTTTGCGGCTACGGGGACGGGCCCGGCTTAAAGCCCTGGAAGGGCACGGCGGGGCTCGTCCGCACCATGTTCTTCGCCGAGCTGGGGCCCTTTTTCTCCACCTTCCTGGCGGCGCTGGGCTTCAAGCCCGTCTGGTCCAGCCCGACCAACAAGTCGTCCATCCACAAGGGCTGCGAGAGGACCCTGGGGGAGTTCTGCTTCCCGATCAAGAGCGCCCACGGCCACATCCTGGAGCTGGCGGGCATGGGCCTGGACCACGTGTTCCTGCCCTCGCTCGTGAACATGCCCGCCGCGCCCCCGGCCAACGGCGAGCTCGCCGCCCCGGACGCCGGGGCCGGCGGCGGGGAGGGCCCCGGCGGGAACGGGAAGGGTTCCGGCAAGGGCGGCGCCGCGCGCCGCTCGCCCGGCTGCGGCCCCGAAACCCGCGCGCCCGCCCCGGACAACGCCGCCTGCCCGTACGCCCAGTCCCTCGCCTTCACCGCCCCGGCGGCCTTGGATCTGAAGGAGCCCTTCCTCGTGCGCGGGCCCGTCTTCTTCGGGGAGGGCGAAAAGCCGCTTTTGGACTCGCTTTGCGGCATCGCGAGGAAGTTCGGGGCAAGCCGGGGGGAGGCCGCCAGGGCCTTGAAGCTCGCCCGCGCCGCCCAGGAAAGCTTCCAGAAAAAGCTCGTGGACAAAGGCAGGGAGGCTTTGGCGGCCCTCCCGCCGGGCCGCACCGCCATAGTCGTGGTGGCCAGGCCCTACAACGGCTTCGATCCGGGCCTTAACCTGAGGCTGAACGAGAAGCTCGCGGCGCTGGGCGTCCTGGGCGTCCCCATGGATTTCCTCCCGCTCGGCTTCAGCGGGGACGAGCCCGCCGGGCACTACTGGCGCTACGGCCAGAACATCACCCGCGCGGCGGAGATAGTGGCCGCACGGGACGATCTCGAGGCGCTTTACATCTCCAACTTCGGGTGCGGCCCGGACTCGTTCATCCTGCACTTCTTCCGCAACATCCTGGGCCCCAAGCCGTTCCTGGAGATAGAGATAGACGAGCACAGCTCGGACGTGGGGGCCGTCACCCGCCTGGAGGCCTTCCTGGACTCGCTCGCCGCCCGGAAGGCCCGCGGCAGGGCCAAGGCCGGCGGCGGGCCCGCCTGGTCGAGCAGGCTCTCGATCATAACGGGCCCCAGGCGCGGCCAGACCATCTACCTGCCGCCCATGTGCGACCACACGCGGACGCTCGCGGCCGCCTTGAGGGCGGCCGGGCTCGACGCCGAGGCCCTGCCCCCCTCCGACGGCGAGACCGTGGAGTTGGGGCGCTCCCAGACCTCCGGCAAGGAGTGCTACCCGCTCATACTCACCGTGGGCGACTTCCTGAAGCTCTCCTCGCGGCCCGGCTTCGACCCCGCCAAGTCCGCCCTGTTCATGCCCTCTTCCAACGGCCCCTGCCGCTTCGGCCAGTACAGCCGTTACACGAGCCTCGTCTTCAAGAGGCTGGGCCTAAGCGAGGTGGAGGTCCTTTCGCTCGACCAGACGGGCGGCATGTACGACCGCCTGGACGAGGCCGGGAGCACCAGGGGCGGCGCCCTGTCCCGTGACGTGTGGAGGGCCTTGGCCTCCGTCGACATCTTGCAGAAGGCCCTGTTCCGCTCCCGCCCGAGGGAGCGCGCGCGGGGCGCCGCCGACGCCGCCTACGGCGAATCCCTCTCCGATCTGGAACGGGCCTTCGAGTCCGGCTCGGTCCCGGAGGTGAAAAAGGCCCTGGCCCGCTCCCGCGAGCGCTTCCACGAGGCCCTGGACGCCCCCTGGCGGGCGCTCCCCGGCGCGAAAGGGGGGCGCGGGCCCTCGGGCGGCGCGCGCCCCGGGGCCGGCGGCGGTCCCGGGAACGGCCGGGCGGCGGCCCCGCGCCCGCTTCCCCCCTCCTTCCCCGCGGTGGGCCTGGTCGGGGAAATCTACGTGCGCTCCAACGACTTCGCGAACGAGGAGGTCATCCGCCGCCTGGAGGCCCTGGGCGCGGAGATACAGGCCCCCCCCTTCTGCGAGTGGATCCTCTACACCGGGTTCGTGAACAACATGCGGGCCCGCCGCGGGGGCCACGTCAAAAAGCGCTTGAAGACCAGGCTCACGCTCATGGTCCAGGACTGGGAGCTCTCCAGGCTCGCGTCCGCCTTCGACGGGTTCTTCCCCGGCGGGGCGAAGGAGCCGCCCGTCTCCGAGGTGGTGAAGCTCGGGGAAAACTTCCTGGACAGGGCCTTCCAGGGCGAGGCCATACTCTCCCTGGGCAAGGCCGTGGAGATGTACCGCCACGGGGCCAGGGGCGTGGTCAACATCATGCCCTTCACCTGCATGCCCGGCATGGTGGTAGGCGGCCTCTCCACGCGCCTGAGGGAGCTCTGCGGCGGGCTTCCGCTCCTAAACCTCGCCTTCGACGGGCAGAGCCAGACCAACACGCAAGCCCGCCTGGAGGCCTTCATGTACCAGGTGTCGCATTTCGCGAACCGGTTCCCCCGCCGGGAAGCGTGACGCCCGGCGCCGCGCCGTCCGTCGTCCGCCAATAGCCGCCCGGACGCAAGCGCTTGGGGCCAAGCGTCCGCAACGCCTGGGACCGGTGGAGGAAAGGCTTCCGGAAAACAATCTCCGGAAGCGCCGCCCGAAAACGAAAGCCCGCAAGCCCTTTCCGGAACCGAAGCCCCAAAGCCCGGGCCGGAAAGCCCCGTTCCGGAAGCCCGAAGCCCCTAAGCCGCGGCCCCGGAGCCGAAACCAGCTGGCTTCTGCGCAAAAGCGAAAGCCCGCCGTCCCCGGCCCGAAAGCCTGAGCCCTCGGGCCCCGGCCCGTATATTTTAACCCTCCGGCCTTCGGCCTAGAGCCCCGAGGCCGGTCCAAGAATCACCGGGACCAGCCCCCCCCTCCGGGGAGGGCCCGATCCCAGCGGGAAACAGGTCCGGGGACTTCCCCCGGCCTTCCCTTCGCGCCATTCCCCCTTCGGCCGCCATAGGCTCGCGGGACCCCGACAAGGATCGCAGGGTCCCCAAGCACGCGGCGCCCGGGACGCGCAAATCCCCTCCCTAAGGAGACAAGGTGGACAAAATCCTCATCAACGCGGCCGACCCGGAAGAGTGCCGGGTGGCCATGCTGGACGCCAGAGGGGTGCTCCAGGAGTACTACACGGACTCGTCCCTGAAGCAGTACGGGATGAACAACATCTTCAAGGGCGTGATCCACAACATCGAGCCCGCGCTGCAGGCCGTTTTCGTGAACTTCGGAACCGACCGGAACGGCTTCCTGCAGCTGGCGGACGTGCATCCCGAGTACTTCCTGGACGACTCGGCGCCCGGCAGGAACCCCGACTTGAGGCGGCTGCTCAAGAAGGGCCAGCCGCTCCTGGTGCAGGTCATCAAGGAGCCCTCTTCCGTCAAGGGCGCGGCCCTGACGACCTTCATATCGCTCGCCGGCCGCTTCGTGGTCCTCACCCCCGGCCGCTCCCACGTGGGGGTGAGCCGCAAGATCTTCAACGACAAGGAGCGCAACAGGCTCCGCCTCATCTCCGAGAACCTGCCCGTGCCCGAAGGATGCGGCTACATCATACGCACCGTGGCCGAGGGCCGCACCAAGGAGGAGCTGGCCGACGACCTCTTCCAGGTCTACGGGCTCTGGGAGGACATCCGCCGCCAGAGCCAGACCGCCTGCGCGCCCTCCCTCATCTACCGCGAGCAGGATCTGGCCATCAAGATCCTCCGGGACCACTACACCACCGACTGCAACGAGATAATCGTGGACGAGCCGGAGACCTTCAAGGCCGTCCAGGACTACATCCGGAGCATCGCCCCCGGCCAGGAGGACAAGGTCAAGCTCCACACCGAGAAGAGGCCCATCTTCTCGCGGCACCAGCTGGAGCAGCAGCTGGAGACCGTGCACCAGCCCTCCGTCAAGCTCCGCTCCGGCGGGTCCATAGTCCTAAGCCCCACCGAGGCCCTGGTCGCCATCGACGTTAACTCCGGCAAAGGCGTCAAGGAGGGCACCCTGGAGGACACGGCCCGCATGACCAACCTGGAGGCCGCCGAGGAGGTGGCCCGCCAGCTCCGCTTAAGGGACCTGGGCGGGGTCGTGGTCGTGGACTTCATCGACATGCGCGAGGAGAAGCACCGCAAGGACGTGGAGCGCCGCTTCAGGGAAAGCGCCCGCGCCGACAAGGCCAAGATGGACTTCGGGACCATCTCCAAGTTCGGGCTCCTGGAGCTTACCCGCCAGAGGATCCGGCCGCCCATAGAATCGGGCATCTACACGGTCTGCCCCCACTGCTCGGGCAAGGGCCAGGTCTACACCCCGGAGAGCGCGGCCCTCGCCTTCCTCCGCCAGGCCGCCCTGCTCCTGTCCATGAAGGGCTCCCAGGGGATTCTGAAGGCCACGGTCAACCGGGAGGTGGCGAGCTACCTGCTGAACTACAAGCGCAACGACCTCACCTCCCTCGAGGAGCGCCACAACACCAAGATCGTCATAAGCGGGGACCCGTCCTTCGCCCCCTCCCTCTTCGAGATGACCCAGGCGAAGCGGGCGCGGGAGCAGGAAATCCTGAAGCCCGGCCAGGTCTTGAAGCGCCCCGAGGACGGGGAGGACAACGGCAAGATGCGCTCCCCCTGGAGCGGCGGCGCCCCCAAGAAGCCCGAGGCGGGCGTCGGCCGGAAGTCCAGGGGCGGGCGCAGCCGCGGGCGCGGCGGGCCCGGCTCGGGCTTCGGCTCCGGCTCCGGCTCGGGCTTCGGCTCCGGCTCCGGATCGGGCGCGGGCTTCGGTTCCGGTTTCGGCCCCGGCCAAGCGGCGGCCGCGCGGGGGGGCACCGACGAATGACCGCCCCCCCCCGCGCCGAATCGCTCCGTCCCGCGGCGCCCGGCCCCGGCGCCCGGCACCGGCGCCCG
>JAIRZX010000242.1 GCA_031267005.1 Deltaproteobacteria bacterium | reverse complement strand
TTCCACCCCGGCAAGGCCGTCGCGCCGGCGGCGGCTGCGTTCGTTTCGGCCTTCGCGCTCTCCAGGCTTTCCCTCCGCAAGGCCCGGACGCTCGCGGCGGCCGTAGCCTTCCTCGCCTGTTGGAGCCTGGCCGCCTGGCTTCTCCGCGGGCCGGGCGCCGCAGGGGGCTTCCGGCCCGAGGCCCTGGCGTGGTGGATGTTTTCGGGGCTTCACCTTTTCTTCGTTTGGAGCCCGGCTGAGCTGGGCCGGGCGGCCGCTGGGCTCCTCGGCCCTTTCGCGGGGCGAAGGAGGGCGGAGCTTTTGGGGATGAGCCTCGTCGCGCTGGCCAAGGCCGGCCCGGCGGTCGTCTCTGACGCCTTCCAGGCGCGGGGATCGCTCAGAAGGGCGCGGGGCATAGGCCTCCGGAGGAGGATGGGGCTGTGGGGAAGGGCCTTGGCCAGGCTGACGCTGAAAAGGAGCTCGGGGCTGGCGAGGACCCTGGCCAAAAGGCAGGGGGAACTCCGGTAAGCGGGGCTCCGGCAAGCGGGGCCCCGGCAAGCGGAGTTCAGGCACGGGCTCCCTGGCGGGCGGGATGACGGGCGCCTCTGGGGCGGGCTGAGCTTGACGTAAATCGCCTCTGGCGCTAATATTGCGAACCTGAGCCCCTTCGGGGGCCATTCGTTTTTAGGGGCCGCGGCCGGTCCTCGGGCCGCAGCGGCGCCTTGCAGCCGGTCCCGGCGCCGGTTCGGGCCCAAGGCTCGGGCGCCTGGTTTGGCCCGGGCGGCCGGGCGCGGCCCGCTGCGCGTTCCGGCCTGGGGGGGTACAGTCGCCATGGAGATGGACACGGTCATCGGCCTTGAGATCCACGCCCAGCTCAACACGAGGACCAAGCTGTTCTGTTCGTGCCCGACTGAGTTCGGGGCGGAGCCCAACACGAACATCTGCGAGGTCTGCACGGGCCAGCCCGGGGCCCTTCCCCGCATGAACGGGCTGGCCTTGGAGCTGGCGGCCAAGGCCGGGCTCGCCTTGGGCTCCAGGGTCAACGAGAGTTCCCTCTTTTCCAGGAAGAACTATTTCTACCCCGATCTGCCGAACGGCTTCCAGACCAGCCAGCTGGACCCCCCGATCTGCGAGGGGGGGAGCCTGGAGATCAGCGGCGATTCCGGGCTCCCCAAGCGGGTCAGGCTTAACCGGATACACATGGAGGACGACGCGGGCAAGTGCGTGCACGACGAGCGCCGCGGGATCACCTTGGTGGATTTGAACCGCGCGGGCACCCCCCTGATAGAGATCGTGACCGAGCCGGACATCTCGAGCGCCCGGGAGGCGGTGGAATTCTTGAAGAAGCTCCACGGGCTCCTGGTCCGCCTGGGCGTCACCCGCGGCAGGATGGAGGAGGGGGAGTTCCGCTGCGACGTGAACATCTCGCTCAAGCCGAAAGGCTCCGCGACCCTGGGCGTCCGCGGCGAGGTGAAGAACCTGAACTCGTTTAAGTTCGTCGGCCAGGCCATCGATTACGAGATACGCCGCCAGGGCGAGATCTACGCGAACGGCGGCAGGGTCCTCCAGGAGACGCTCCACTTCGATTCCCAGAAGGGCGAGACCAGGAGCCTCAGGAGCAAGGAGGAGGCCCACGACTACCGCTACTTCCCGCAGCCGGACCTGCCTCCCGTCCGCGTGAGCCGGGAGCTTTTGGAAAGGCTCCGGGGCGAGCTCCCCGAGAGCCCGGAGGAGGCGCTGGCCCGCCTGCTCGCCATGGGGCTCAAGGATTCGCAGGCCCGTCTGCTTTTGGACCGCCGCGGGGCCCTGGAGTACTTCGACTCGGCAGCGGCATATTTCCCGCGCCCCTTGCGGATAGCCTCCGTCATGGAGGAGCTGTTCCTGCCCTACTGCCAGAAGGAGGGCGCGAGCCCCCTGGAGGGCCCCTTCACGCCTAAGCTCATGGCCGGGCTCGCCAAGCTCGCTGAGGAGGGGATCCTGGGCCGCCGCAAGCTCCAGGAGCTCTCCGAAGGGCTCTTCAAAGACGGGCTGGATCCCGAAAAGCTGGTAAGGGATCAGGGCCTCGCCCAGATTTCCGACGAGGGCGAGCTCGCCCGCCTGGCCCGGGAGGTCGTGGAAGGCTGCCCGCAGGAGGCCGCGAAGTACCGGGCCGGGCAGGAGAAGATCCTCTCGTTCCTGGTAGGCAGGATGATGAAGCTCTCGGCCGGCCGCGCCGAGCCCCGCAAGGCGGGGGAGCTTTTGAAGGCCGCGTTGGCCGGAGGCAAGGAGGGACAGGGTGTCGGTTGACCCCAAGGCCGCGAAGGCCATAGCGGATCTCGCCAGGCTGTCGCTCGCCCCGGAGGCCGCCGGAGGCGGGGGGGACGGGCCGGGATCCCCCGGCGCGGGGGAGCCCGGCCGAGTGGCGGGCGAGATGTCCAAGATCGTGGGCTACATGGAAATCCTTAACGAATGCGAGACGTCCGGGGTAGAGCCCATGTACTCCCCTATGGCCGATCCCCAGCCGCCCCGCGAGGACATACCCCGCGAGGCCGGGGAAGGCTCTGGCGACTGGATACTGGACGGGGCCCCCGAGACCTTCGGGCGCTTCTTCTCGGTGCCCAGGATTTTCTAGCCTCCCCGCGGCCGGCGGGGACCCGCGGGCGAACCGCCCAGCGGCCCCGGCCCCGGGCGCCGGGCTTCAAACTATCCGGAGTAGACTGATGGCGTCCGATCCGAGGCTCGCTCGCCTCGACCTCGCCCAGGCGAGGGAGGGGCTTCTGAAGGGGGATTTCACGTCCGCGGAGCTCGTGGGGGCCGCGCTGGACCGCGTAGCGGAGACCGAGCCCGCGCTCCAGGCCTGCCTGTGCGTCTTGGGCGACCAGGCGCTCCGGGACGCGGCGCGCCTCGACGCGGGGGGGCCGGACCCCGCCATGCCGCTGTGGGGCGTTCCCGTCAGCGTGAAGGACGTCTTCCTGGTCCGCGGGGCGCCGACTACGGCGGGATCCAGGATGCTCGAGGGCTACATGCCCGGCTTCGAGGCCGAGGTGGTGACCAGGCTCAGGGCCGCCGGGGCGGTGATAACCGCCAAGACCAACCTGGACGAGTTCGCGATGGGCTCTTCAACCGAGTTCTCGGCCTTCCGCCCCACCCGGAACCCCTGGAACCTGGGACGCGTTCCCGGAGGGTCGTCGGGGGGATGCGCGGCGGGGGTGGCCGCCTTCCAGGCGGCGGGGGGATTCGGCACGGACACGGGTGGCTCCATACGCCAGCCGGCCGCGCTGTGCGGCTGCGTGGGCCTGAAACCCACCTACGGCAGGGTCTCCCGCTACGGCATAGTCGCCTACGGGAGCTCGCTGGACCAGGCCGGGCCGATGGCCCGGAACGTCCGGGACTGCGCCCGGCTCTTCGCCGCCGTGGCCGGGCCCGACGGCAGGGACTCCACGAGTTCGCGCGTCCCGCCTGAGGACCTTTCGGCCTTGTCCCCCCCCGAAGCGAAGGGGTTGAGGCTCGCCCTCCCCAGGGAGCTCTGGGAGGGAAGCTTCGACGCCGAGGTCGGGAAGGTCCTGGATTCCGCCAAGGGGCTCCTCGCTTCGGCCGGGATCAGCCTGGAGACGGTAGGCATGCCGAGCCTTCGTTTCAGCGTGGCGGCCTATTACGTAATAGCGGCCGCCGAGGCCTCCACCAACCTGGCCCGCTACGACGGGGTCCGCTACGGCTACCGGACTCCGTCCAAGGGCGATCTGCTCTCCCTGTACCGGGAGTCCAGGACCGCCGGGCTGGGCCGGGAGGCCAGGCGGAGGATCCTCCTGGGGACCTTCGCCCTTTCCAGCGGCTACTACGACGCCTACTACAGGAAGGCCGCCCAGGTCAGGCGCCTCATCCGCGACGAATACGCGAGGACCCTCGAGGAATACGACTTCATCCTGGCCCCAGTCTCCAGCATTCCCGCCTGGCCCTTCGGCTCCTTCACCGAGGACCCCCTCACCCAGTACCAGCTGGACGTCATGACCCTCCCCCTGAACCTCGCCGGAGGCCCCGGGCTCTCGCTCCCGGCAGGCCTGGGCGGGGACGGGCTCCCCGTCGGCGTCCAGATCATGGGCCCCCATTTCCGCGAAAAGGCCCTTCTGGAGGCGGGCATCCTTCTTGAGGGAATCTTCCCGCGCCTCCCGGAGCCGCCCTTGAAGGCCCTTTAGCCCGGCAGCCCGGAGGCGCCCTGCGGCCCTGTAGTTCTAAAAGCCCAGCATGGAAACTGGAACCGGGAGCACGCGCCCTTTAGGGCCGGTGTCCGAAAGGGCCCGAAGGATGCCCGAAATCCCCGCTGGCTCCCGAAACCCTTGCTGGTTTCGGGAGATTTCCCCTGCGGGTCCGAAAAGCTCCCCGGTTTCCGGCGGGCGCCCTCCAGGCAAGGGGGCCCTTTCGGGCGCGGCGGACCCGCTTGGGATCTTCAGCCGCGGGAGCGGCTTGGCGTCGGCAAAGCCGCCGCTTCCCGCTGGCGCTTCGGCCGGATCGCCTTGCGGCGGCTTTCCCGGAAGCGTCCCGACGTCTGTTTCGGCGCCCCTCGGGCGGAACCGAGTCCGGCAGACGGCATGGAACTTGCGCGCGTAAGCCCCGTGAGGCCGGGACGGGGCCCCGCGGCAGGGGGGGCCTGATGCGGCCCCGCCGTATTTCCGTTCCCCTGCCGTTTTATAAATTTCACTACATCCTAAGGCCCGCTCAGGCTTGGCGCCTCATGCGCCGAAAGATCTCCGGACGGCTTAAAATATAAGCTTGCGCTGCTTAAGCCCCGGGAGCATGCCTTAAGGGGTTGCCGGCAACCGGTAGCCCCGCGGTTAGGGAGCGCGGAAATCCGCGTATCGGGATGTTATCCCTACGCCGCCCGCCAGGCACCCTTATCCCATCCAAAGCTTGCCGGGCGTAAGCGCAGGGGCGCCAAAGGTTTCCGCATCCGATCCAGGAGCGCGTTCCGGCTTTTTCGCCGCTTGCGGCATGAATCGCGGCGCGGATGATGATTCGCATCCGCGTTTCGGAAAGAAGGCTTCCCGTGGCGCCGTATTGATCCGCCGCCCCGTAAACGACATGCCGGAAGCGCCGGAAATCCGAGCGGAGAGAGCGGCGGGGCATTCCCTGTCCGGGGCGATTTCCTCTCCGGGGCATGGGGAACGTTCCAACCGGATGCAACAGGGCCGGCGCGCATCCGCGGACGGCGCAAAGGAGTCCGCCATGGCGCATCCCCGCGGAAAATAAAGTCTTCCCGGTTCAGGCTGTCGACGTAACTCCGGGGAGCGGATGCTGCATCCCGGAGAGCGGGAAAAATTCACATTTTTGAAAATGAAGCCTTCCTGACGTCTGGGTGCAGCCAGGCTACGGGAGTCCGGATGCCTGCGGGCGTCAATGGGCCAAGCTTAAGGACGCATCCGGCCGTCTTGGCCGAAAGGCGTAGTTGGCACGCCTTGCGTGGGTATTGGTGAAATCCTTGCCGAAAGGGTTCTCCTCGCGGCCTTTCCGGGAGGCGCCGTTTGGCGGCGCCGCTGATTGCCGTTGTCACGGAACGGTTTTGGCAAGGATGCCGAGGATACCGCCGGAAGGAAAGCATCCGCGGGTCGCGGATGGCGTCTTGGCTGTGTCCGTAGCGCGCGCGGAAACCTTTGTTTTGGGCTGGAGATCCTCGCGGCCACCAACAGCCGGCTGTCTTGGACCGGGCCCGGGCCCGGGTTGCGGGCGTTCGGAAGCGTCCCCGTTATTGCGGCCCGCCGGGGCATGCGGCTGCCCGCCGGGACATGCGGCCTCCCGCCGGGACATGCGGCGAGGATCGGCCTGGAGCCCCGGATTTAACAGGGCAACCGTCAAGCAGCGGCGCCGGCCGGCGCCGTTGCGGGACGGGAACCCGTCCCGCCGCCCGGCTTGAGGCGGCAGGCCGGAAAGTCCTGGACTCGGCGTTAGGGATTGCGGGGCAAGGCATCCCGCGCGGGAAGCCAGGCGGCGGCTTTAGCTGGCGCGCTTCTTTCCGTCATCCATGTCTCTTTCCGTTCCCGTTTTTCAGATTTTCCTTCTTCTTTTTCCTTCCTCCCGCTTTTTTCCCCGCGGGGCCGCCCATTCCTCTCCCTGTTTTCGGACCCGCTCGCGGGACGGGAGGGATGTTGAGACAATTTAGGATCAAACCTATGCCGCGTATAGGGTTCAGCCGTTTATGGCCGGGGAGGTTCCGCCCGTCCGGGACCGGAAAGCATTGCCTGAGCGCCCTCCGCAAGGGGAGGAAAGCGCAAAAAAATTTCGCTATCAGCCTCGCGGGGCGGGTTTTCCCTTGCGCGGGCCGACTTTTTATAATATAAAGTCTCTGTTTCCAAGCCGGGTAAAAGAGAGCCTCCTTATGGGCATTCCGCGAGGGGACAGTCTGGGAGGGCCGCTGGGCCCGCCAGCCCCTTGACCGGTCATTCCGCGATCGCGCCAGCCTCCGGCGTCCGCCCCGGGCCGGCCGGTCCCGCCGATTTCACTCCAAAAGGGCTGTCGCCCCCGCGCGAGGGCCGCCCTTTCGTCCTCCCGCCTTTGCGCCGTCGAAGACCTTTCACTCCCCCCGCCTTACGGATCACGGGCCCCGGCGGGGCCCCGCCGTTTCCCCCCGGCACGTCCGGGCGCTCCGGGCATTGTCCGCCCGCGCGCCGTACCCGCCGCGCTTCCGGGCAGTTTGAACCTGCCCGGCGGCCCGTATTCCAGGGTTTGACTCAGGCCGTCCACCGGCGGCAGGATCCGGGCGCCTTTCGGCGCCGCTTCAGGATCCGGGCACCTTTCGGCGCCGCTTACGGGCGGGCCCCCATAGTGAGCTAGCGAGCCCCGCCGCAGTCCCCTGCGGCAGGCCACGCTCGCCAGCCCGCCAGCGCGCGGGCTTGCATCCAACCATCGACGGGCTTCCGCCGCCCCGGCGGGTTCGTTACAGGCAACCACGCGAGAGGACCGCCCCAGGGCGGGCCTGTCCCCGACAATCCGCGCCGCCGCCTACCCGGCGGGGGCGCCGTCCGGCCACGGGCTTAACGCGCGGACGCCGTAACTGCGTCCTCGGACCGAGGCTCTTTAAGGCATATCGCCGTCCGCCGCCGTTAAGCCGCGGGCGTATTACCGATAGGCCCGGGCCGCGCTTCCAACGCGCGGCACGGGCCGCGCCCGGCTCCCCCGGGCGTCCGATACCCCTCCGCGCGCCGCCGCCCCTTCCTCCGAAGGGCCCGCCCGCGCGTTTACGCCGCTTTGCGCCAAGGAGAAAACCGCATGACGAAAACAGAACTGATCACCCAGGTCGCGCTGGAGACGGGCTTCAGCAGGCCCGCCGTCCAGAAAATCCTGGAGAGCATCCTCAGCACCTCCATCATTTCCCTCAAGAAGGACACCCGCTTCCAGCTCTTCGGGCTGGGGGTTTTCCAGATAGTCAAGAGGAGCAAGCGGAAGGGCCGCAACCCCCGCACCGGCGAGGCCCTGACGGTGAAGGCCCACAACGCCGTGAGGTTCAAGGCGGCCAAGGTGCTGAAGGACTCGGTGAACGGCATCCCCCCCAAGGCCAAGGCCCCCGCCGCCAAGACCAAGGAGGCCGCAAAGACGGGCAAGTAGCCGGTCCCGGGCTGGCGCGCCCTCCGGGGGCGCCGAAACCGGTCCCAGCGTCCGGGCAAGGGGCTGTCAGGCCGCCGTCCCGCCCTGCGGAGGGACGGCGGGGCCCTTAACAATGGGGGACGCCCGCCGCGGGAACGCGGGGGGCGCGACCGGCCGGAACGCGTTCCAAGGCGCTTCCGGCGGCTTTAGCGGCCGCCGGGAGCGCCTTTAGATATCACGCGCCCGATTCGGCTTCGCGCGCCCGCCCCGGAAAGCGGGGGAAAGCGTTCCTGACGGAAGCCGGAACCCGCGCGCCTGCCGTGGCGCCCTCCCCGGAACCCTTGCCTTCCGGAGCCCTCCAGGCGGAAGGCCGTCCGGGGATCCAGCCCGCCCTGGGTTTGGCCTTAAGTGCCCCGTGGCTTCGCCTTAAGCACCCCGTGGCTTCGCCCCTTAAGCTCCCGTGGCTTCGCCTTAAGCTCCCGTGGCTTCGCCTTAAGCCCCCGGGGCTTCGCCTTAAGCCCCTGGCTTCGCCTTAAGGCCGGCCCGCCGGGCTTAAGGGGGGCCTCGGCGCGGCGGGCGGGGCGGGGACGCTCCCGCCCTTTATGGCCTTCGCGCGGGGGCGCCGGAGCTTCCGGACTTGATTTTCTCCAGGAACTTGACGGCGAAGCGGTCCGTCATGCCGGCGATGAAGTCCCTGGCGGCTTCCTCGCGCGTCCGGGAGAGGTGCTTCAAGGGGAGCTCCTCTGCGAGAGCGTCGTCTGTCGTGACCGCTATGTAGATGGAGCGGACGGTCTCCGCTCCCGCGTCCATTTCCCTGGCGATGCCGGGGCAACGGTAGACTTTCTCCAGCATGAAGGCCCTCAGGAGCTCCATGCTCTCCTCCATGGCCTTCGAGAAAGCGAAGCGCACCCCGGAGCGGGTTACGGCGCTGGACCGCAGGAGGTCCTTCACCATGGCGTCCTCGCGGCTCTCCGGGCTTTCGCCGAAAGCGGAGAGGATGGCGATGGGGATGTCGGTTACTTTCAGGAGCCCCGCCTCGAGGGCGTCGTCCATGTCGTGGGCGAGGTAGGCTATGATGTCGGAGACGCGCACGGCCTGGCCCTCGAAAGTGGACGGCGCCGCCGCCCCCTTTGCGAAAACCGGGCCGAGGCCTTTGGAGTGCTTGGCTATCGCGTCCCGAACGTCGTTCGTGAGGTTAAGCCCCGCGCCGCCCCAGGCCAGGACGTCCACTATTCGGAGGCTCTGGGCCTGGTGGGAGAACCCGCCCGGCACCAGGACGTTCAGGGCTTTTTCGCCCGCGTGCCCGAAGGGGGCGTGGCCCAGATCGTGGCCCATGGCCGCGGCCTCGGCCAGGTCCTCGTTCAGGCCCAGCGCGCGGGCGAGCGAGCGGGCTATCTGGGCGACCTCCAGCGTGTGGGTCAGCCGCGTCCTGCAGTGGTCGCACGTGGCCGCGCTTATGGCTTGGGTTTTGTGGGCCAGCCGGCGGAAGGCCCGCGTGTGGACTATCCTGTGCAGGTCTTCCCGGTAGGCGGTGCGGAGCAGGGGCTGCGGCCCGTCCTCCGGGGCCGGGCGGGAGGCGGCCGAACTCCTCGCGGCGTAGGGGGCGAGCCTCGCCTCCTCGCGCACGTGGGCGTCAAGCCTGGCGCGGGACGGATCGGGGGGCAAGGGAAGGTCCTGGGCGGGGAGGCGGGCGGGGCTCCGGGCCTTACGCCAGCACCTCGGAGATTTTCTGCCTGAGTTCGGCCAGATCGAAGCTCTTCACCACGTAATGGTCCGCGGCGATGGATTTCATGTCGTCCTTGAAGGTGTCGTAAGCGGAGCAGAGGATGACCGGGAGGTCATAGTACTTGTTCCGGATGTCCTGGAGGAGGTCCAGCCCATTGTAGTCCACCATCTTGATGTCCAGGATGACCACGTTGGGCTTCTCCCGCTCGATGAGCTCCAGCAGCCCCTTCCCGTTCTCGGCCGTAACGACCTCGTAGCCGTCCTCCCCAAGCTCCTCGGAGTAAAGCATGCGAATGTGGGCCTCGTCGTCAACGACCAGTATCTTCTTGGCTGCCATTATTGGCTCCTCCTTGACAGTCTCGGGGCATCCGCGCTTGACGGAGCGTGGCGAGAAACGGGCTTATTGATGCGCGCAAGTATAGCACCCGTCTCGCGCGATAGCTAGGGCGGGAACCGCCCGGAAGGCCGGGCCGACGCGCGGGCGGGCCGTTTCGGGTCGGAGGCGGCGCGGGGGGCTCGGGCGGGGAAGTTCGGCGGCGCGGGTATCGGGAGACGCCCTGAGAGGCTTCCGGAAAAGGGCGGGCTCGCGCGAATCCAGCCCGCGGGGAGGCTCAGTGGAGAGGAGGGGCCGGAAGAAGGCTTCGGGAAGCGGAGGGGGCCGGAAGAAGGCTGCGGGAAGCGGCGGGACGGGGAAGGACGCCGGGCAAGGCGTTGGGAAGCGGCGGGAAGCGGGAGCGTTTAGCGCTGGCGTCCTAGGGCCGGAAAGGCGCGTTAGGGGGAGCCGTTCAGGGCGGGACGCGCCTGCGGGCCGTCGGCCTTTGCGGCGGGCGGGGAAGGTCCGGAGGCGGCGTTTCGGGCGCGTCGCCAGGAACGGCTTGGCGGTTGCGGGCGGGCAAAGGAGCCGGGAAGGCCGCCGAAAAACGATCCAGTATAGCAAAGTCGTCAAGGGGGTCGTCGGCCGGGGCGGACGCGCCGGGCCGGGGCGG
>JAIRZX010000084.1 GCA_031267005.1 Deltaproteobacteria bacterium | reverse complement strand
CGCGGGGGAAGGGCCGTTTCCGAAACGGAAAACGTTTCTAAGAACCGCGGGAAGGCGGGGCGGGGGGCCTTGAGGGCCCCGCGACGGAAGATCTCCGCCCCGTCTTCCGGAAAACGGCCTCAGGCGCCGCTCTCCGAAGACGATAATCTCATTTCTCAGGGCCCAAGTCACCCCTCTGAATCAAAAATTTATCCGCCCGAGACGAAAAATCTCCCCGCCCGTCCGGACGGGACACGATAAAACTCCGTAAACGCGCACGTATGGCCTCCTTTGAATCGGCAGAGGAGCCTCAGGGAATACAAAAATTTAATTGGAAAAATTAAAAATCTTTCCTTCGGAGTCACGCGGGCGCCTGTCCGGGTTGCGGACGCGCTTGCCCGAGCCCGCGCGTAAAGTCTAAAGCCGCCAAAAAGCCCGCCTTTCGCGGACTGGTTACCCCCTTGTCGCGGAAACAGCTTTCTCAGGCCCTTTTCGCCGCGAGCCAGCCGTTCAGCTCCCATTCCGCCATTCCCTTCTCCCCTTCCGCCATTCCCCTCGCTTCTTCCGTTTCAGCCCTTCCCTTCCCTTCCCTCCCGTTCTCGCTTTCCCTCGCTTTCCAGCCCCCGCGTTCCCTGCCACGCTTCCGGCACAACAGCATAAAATCTCATCGCTCCAGCATGAAAACGCATCTACGCCTCTCCCCTCGGCTCCCGCTCCCTTCAACTGCCGCTTCCCTCGGCGCCAAGCCCTTCTCCAAGGCCTGCCGAGCCGTAACTCTTCATGGCAATCCCCGCCTCTTCATTCGCCCCAAACCCTTCAGGCCAACCCCTTCAGGCCGAACCCCGCCTCTTCAGGGCAAGCCCTACCTCTTCAAGGCGAGCGACGCCTTCGCCGCAGAAAGGCCGTTAACCGTGAGCTCGAAGGTATGCTTGCCGGGCACCTGCTTCCGGATCGAGAGATCCTTGAATGAAACGCGGCGGACGCCTTGGAGGGAGGAGCCCTCGCCCATTAGTTTCTCGCGGAGGAAGAAAAGCTTCTCCCTGGGCGTTTTCCCGGGGCCGGGCGGGTAAGAGACCCGGTACTCCAGGCGCACGAGCCCGCCGAAGGACTTGGCGAGCGTAACGCCGTAGGAGAGCTCCGCCCACGAACCTATCTTCACGGTCGCTGGCGAGACTCCTAGGGAGGCGGATTCGAGCATGTCGGCCTTGGAGGACGGGGCGGCCGCGTAACCGAAGAGCGCGAGGGCCCCCCCGTGCTTCCTCTTAATCAGCGTCCTGGCCCCGCGCCGGAGGATCCAGTCCGTAAGCTCCCCCTTCCCGAGGCGCTTCCTGGAAAACTCCAAAAACAGCTCCGGGTGGTCCTTCGAGACGTCGTTCAGCGAGTTCCCCAAACTCTTGCGCACGAAGAGGGAAGGATCCTCCATGAGGCCCTCCACTATCCCCAGCACCGGAGACGGGTCCTTCACGAACGCGGGGATAAAGCCCCCCCAGGGGAGCCGGGGCCTCGCCCCCTCCGAGGCGAGCCGCCTCACCTCGTGGTTCGCGTCACCGGCCCATTTCCTCATGTGCGCCAGGGCCCGCTCCGGATCCTTTCTGATGAAGGGCCTCACCCCGAACTCCGAAGAGGAGCCGACGGTGAATCGTTTTAGCGCGTCCATGGAACGGTCGAAACGCTCCGGAGTCAGTCCGAACTCGGCCACGAAGCGCGGGAAAACGAAGCCCGGAAGCCCCCCGAATCCCTCGGAGACCGCGAACAGGGCCTTTAAGGCCGACCCGTAGTCCGACGGGAGATGCGCCCCCAAAGCCTCGGCCACCCGTCCCACCCGATCCATGAGGCCCAGCTCGGAAAACCCTTCCGGACAGGCCTTCCGGACGAAGGAACGCCCGTCGAATCCCGGCGAGGCGCCTTTAAGGGCGGCGGAGAGCTTCTTTATAAAGTCCCGGCTTATGGTTTCCTTGAAGGGCTCGGGCACAAACAAACTCCTCGGAGCCCCGGCCGGGCGCGGCTCTCTTTACTGCTGACGCGGCTTATGGCCGACGAGGCTTATGGCCGACGCGCGGCGGGATGCGGGCGAAGGCCCCCCGCTACGGGAAAGGGCGTCTTGCCCGGAACCCCCGGGCCCCTTCGGACGGCTACGGAAGAAACTGAAACGCCTGAAACACCGGAAAACCCGGTAGGCCGGAAAGCCAGGACGCCCTCCTTGAGAGGGAAGGCCAGGAAGGCCTTAAAGAACCGGCAGCGCCGGAAACTGGCGGCAGAGCCGGAAACTGCCGAAGAGCCTGAATCCCCGGAAGTCACGGGAAGCCTCGGGACTCCCATGGAGGCCTTCGGATGGAACTTGTTGCCATTCTACCCCTTTTCCGCCCCCTTTTCCCCGCAAGGAGACGGGAACCGGGCGCCGCGTTCGAACGGAGCCGCAGTCCGCCGCGCGCCTCCTCCCCGGAGCCCGCTTATCCGGGAAGTTCCGGTCGGCCGGGCGCGGGCGCGATTGCATTGCCTCAAGCCGCAGGGTAAGATTGCGGGATAAGAGCGTAGAGTCCATCCATCCCTAACCTGCCTTTTTTCTTTTCCCGTGCGCCATGGGCGTCCAAGCCCTATGGAACTGCGTTCGGGGCGACGCGGCTAAACCGTCGCGGAGGGCGGCGCGACGGCTTGGGCCCCGCTCAAGTAACAGTTCGTGCCAGGCGCCCTGGCGTCGGGAGGTTCCGGACGCCGTTTCCGCGCCTTCGCCTTCCAGCGCCTTCGCCCTCCAGCGCCTTCGCCTTCCAGCGCCTTCGCCTTCCCTTGCCTTCGCGCCTTCTGTCCCCGGCCTTCCAAGCCCAGGGCCTTCATGCCCCGGCGCTACGCGCCTCCAGGCATCCGCGCGTTCCAGCCGCAGCGCCTCCGCGCTTTTCGCCTCCCGGCCCCCGAGGCCCTCTGCTGCGGAAGCGCTCCCCTCGGTTTTTCATGCCGCCGTTCCCAGGACCGAGCGCGCGGCACCCGAAAGCAGGCTCCCCGATGACCGCACTACTCCGGACAGCGGCCCTCCCGCCCTCCCGTCCCCCGTTGCCCCCCGAAGCCTCCCGGAGTTCCGGCGGGCGGGCCCCGGCCGCCCGCCCCCGCCGAGACGCGGCCTTGGCCCTCCTCCTCGCCTTCCCGGCCGCGGCCCTGGCCCTCCTCCTCGCCTTCCCGACCGCGGCCCTGGCCGTGCCTTTCGCGGAGACCGGGGCGCCCCCGGAGCTGGAACGCTGGTCCAACTGGGTCCTCTACGGGGAGGAGCACTACCGCTGCCCGATGGGCCCCGACGGGTACTCGCCGAGCTACTGCGTCCTTCCCGTGACCCTTTCCCTGGATCTCAGCGACTCGGGGGGGACCTTCAAGGGCGTCTGGACGGTTCGCGGCGGGAGGCGCAACGTGAAGCTCCCCGGGGACGCCAAAAGCTGGCCGGGGGAGGTGATCGAGGGTTCCGGGCTTTTCAGCGACAGGATTTCCGTCGGGAACGACGGCGGGCCCGCGGCGGTGCTGGACGAGGGGACCCACGATATAAGCGGGTCCTGGAGATGGACGCAGCTCCCGGAGACCGTGACGGTGCCTTTGGGCCCCTTCCCGTCGGTAACCGTGAACGGGAAGCCTTTGGAGTTCCCCGAGACGGACATGGACTGGAACTCCGGCACGGCCAGGATCTGGCTCAAGGATCCCGCCGCCCCGCCCCCGCCGGCCGGGGAGGAGGCGCCTCCCGCCGGCCGCGAGGGCGACTTCATCGACGTCAGGGTGGCGAGGCTCGTGCGCGACGACCAGCCGCTCTCGGTCACCACCCGCGCCAGGATTACCGTCTCGGGCGAGCCGCGGGAGGAGCTGGTGCCCGGGCTCCTGCTTCCCGGCGGCAGGCCCGTGTCCCTCCGGTCGCCCCTCCCCGCGAGGCTCACCTCCGAAGGCTTGAGGATCCAGGTCCGCCCAGGCTCCTACGACGTCTTCATCGAATCCCGCCAGACCGGCGAAGGCGCACGGGCCGCCGCGCCCGGGGACTCCCCCGCGCCGTCCGCCGAAAGCTCCCCGGCCCCCGGCGGCGGCGCCCCGCCGTCCTCCGTGGGGGGGACGGAGGTCCTGGGCCCGGTTTCGGGGATCTTCGGGCAGGAGTACTGGGCCTTCCAGTCGGATCCGATCTTAAGGCAGGCCGAGGTGGAGGGGGCCGTCCAGATAGACGCCTCCCAGGCCGACATCCCCTGGACCGGCCTCCCGGTCTACGCGGTGGGCGAGGGGGAGAGCCTTACAGTCACCACCCTGAGGCGCGGGGACCCCGATCCCGGGCCGAACCTTCTTCACCTGTCCAGGGAGTGCTGGCTGGACTACGGTGGCGGGGCGCTCACCTGCCGGGACCTCCTCCAGGGCCAGATGCGCCGGGACTGGAGGCTCACGGCGGACCCGCCCTTCGAGATAGGCCAGGCCACCTTGAACGGCGAGCCCCAGGTCATCACCTGGCAGAAGAACTCCAAGGGCGAGGACGCCCCGGGCCTCCAGCTCCGCCGCGGCATGGTGGACTTGCAGGCCGACCTGAGGATCAATGACTTTTCGGGCGACTTCCCGGCCGCCGGCTGGGACCAGGCGCTCTCGACCGGCAACGCCGTCGTGAACCTCCCCCCGGGCTGGAAGCTCGTAAACGTCTCAGGGGCGGACGCGTCGGGCGGGGACCGGCTCCCGGCCGCCTGGCGTGACCGCTGGACCACCTTGGACCTGTTCATAGTCCTTGTCATCGTCTTCGCCACCTGGAGGCTCCTCGGGCTCCCCTGGGCCGCGCTCGGCGCGGCGACCCTGGCCGTCTCCTACCAGGAGTACCTCTGCCCGAGGCTGGTGTACCTGCACATACTCGCGGCCTCGGCGATACTTAAGGTGCTCCCCGCCAAGGGCAAGGCGCGCTTCGTGGTCTTTTCGTGGAGGGCCTTAAGCTCCGTCTTCCTCGTCGTCACCTGCGCCAGCTTCGTGATACTCCAAGCCCGCTGGGCGGCCTACCCCCAGCTGGAGCCCTCGTCCTTCGGCTCGGCCTCCGACTGGGCGCTGGGGCCGTCCGCGCCGCTGTACCGCTACGGCCGCGCCCCGGTCTTCGCGGCCTCCCAGCAGCCGCGAGCTTACGACATGGCGGCCGACGCCTACGAGCCCGATTCACCGCAGGCGCTCTACGCCCCGTCCCAGGACGACGAGCAAACCCTGCACGAGGACAAGGCGGAACCGTCCGTGCGCAGTCGGATGTCCGGGGCGGTGGCCGCTGCACCGAGGCCCTACCCCGCCCCTCCCGTCTCCCAGCGGCAGCAAACGCTCAAGTTAAGCTCCCAGAACTCCATGCAGTCGATAGTTACCGACGCCAAGGCCCAGAACAGCTTCCCGCGGCCCTCTTGGACGTGGCGGACCGTCACCTTGGACTACAACGGCCAGGCCGCCAAGGACCAGACCACCGGGCTGACGCTTACCGGACCCAAGACGAACAGGGTCCTGGGGGCGCTGAGGCTTCTCTTGTCCGTATGGTTCTCCCTGTGCGTCCTGGGCTTGAGGCTCCCCTCCGGCGCCCCGCCGCGGCTGGCCGCGCTCTTCCCCCCGCCTAAGGCCCCCGAATCCCCGAAATGCCCTGACGGCCCGGGGGGGCCCGGCGGATCCGCCGGGCCCGAAGGCTCCGGCGGCTCCGGCAACCCCGAAGGCTCCGGCGGCTCCGAAGGGAAAAAAGCCTCCGAAAACCCCGGCGGGGGCAAGGGACCCGGCGGCGGGAAAAGCGAGGGGTTGCCGAAACCCGCTTCCGGCGCCGCCCCGGCCTTGGCCCTGGTCCTGGCCTTGGCGCTTGCCGCCTCGGCGCTCTCGGCTTGCTTTGCCTCCCAGGCCTTCGCCCAGTCCGACAGCCCCTTCCCTTCCGAAAGGATGCTGGAGATCCTGGAACAAAGGCTCAAGGAGCGCCCAGCCACGCCTCCCCCCAGCGTCCCGGATCTGGAAATCCGCCCCGGCGACGGCGTCCTCTCTATGGAGTTCCAGGTGGAAGCGCCCAGGGAGGGCTTCGTCTCGCTCCCGCAGCTGGACCCCAAAATATTCCAGCCCGCCAAGGCCTCGGTGAACGGCAGCGACGCGCCCCTCCTGGCCAAGGACGGGGAGCACCTGCTTCTGGTGCCGCAAGGGGCCGCGCGGATCCTCTTCGAAGGAAGGCTCAGCGACGCCGCGACCTTCCAGATAAGCTTCGCCGGCGGCTCCAGGCCGATGCGCGCCAGCCTGTCAGGGACCGGCTGGGATCTCCGGGGCGTGGATCCGCGGGGCCAGCTCACCGGCTCGGCCGTGTTCCTGTCGAGGTCGGCCGCCTCCCCCGGCTCCGGCGTCCCCGAGGGACCGGTTCCGGAAGGGCCAGACGGGAGTTCCCCGAACTCTCCCGCCCGAGACGGCGGGGAAGCCCCCTCCGCCGGCTCCGGGCAAGACTCCCCTGAAGGCGCCTCCCCGGACGGCTCCGCGGCGGGGGCCGGCGAAGGGACCGGCGAAGCGGCGTCCGGCGGCCAGGACGGCGGGGAGGCCGCAGGCCGGCCCGGCGGCCGGGAAGAGCCGCCGTCAGGGCCCTCCCCCTCCGGAAACGCACCCGCCGCCTCCGCGCCGAGCATGATAAAGCCCTTCTTCAAGCTCACCAGGACCGTTTCCCTGGGCCAGGAGCTGAAGGTCCTGACCTCGGTCGAGCCTTTGGCGGAACTTGAGGCCCCCTTCACGCTGGCCGTGCCGCTTCTCGCGGGCGAGACGCCCATGGCTTCGGGGCTCTCGGTGGAGGACGGCACCGCTCACTTGACCCTCTCGCCGGGAAGCACGACTCGATCCTGGGAGAGCGCCTTGAGGCTGCCGGACGACGGCTCCCTCGCGCTCGAGGCCGCGGACGGGCCCTGGTCGGAGGTGTGGATCCTGGACGCCGCCACCCTGTGGAGGGTGGAGGCGGAAGGCATACCCCCGGTCTTGAGCATCTCCGACTCGGGCTACTGGAACCCGGAGTGGAGGCCGGCGCCCGGCGATTCCCTGAAACTCTCGGTCTCGAGGCCAAAGCCCGTGGAAGGCCAGTACCTGGTTACCGACCGGGCGGGGCTAAGCGTCCAGGTGGGCAAGGAGATAACCAGGGCCAAGCTGTCGCTGTCCATACGCTCCAGCCAGGGCGGCAACCACAGCTTCAGGCTGCCCGCCGGGGCGGTGACCGAGGAACTGACCTTAAACTCGAGGCCGCTTCCCTTCGGCCGCCCGGACGCGGACGGGGGCGGGCCCACCGTTACCGCGCCGCTCAACCCCGGCAACCACCTGCTGGAGGTCGAGTTCACTATCCCCTCCAAGGCCGGGCTCATCTCCTCCTCACCCCGGATAGACTTGGGCATGCCCTCGGCGAACATTGATACCCGCCTGAACCTGCCCCCCGAACGCTGGACCCTTTTAGTCGGCGGACCGGTCCAGGGGCCGGCGGTCCTCTTTTGGTCGCATGCCGGGGCCTTTCTCGTATTCGCGTTCTTCCTCAGCTCGCTCAAGCTGACGCCGCTTAAGACCGTCTCCTGGCTCCTCTTTTTCCTGGGCATCTCCCAGCTGTCGGTCACGGCGTCCTTCGTCTGCGCCGGCTGGCTCCTCGCCCTGGGGCTCAGGTCGGGCAAGTTCGGGGACGTGAAGAAGCCATGGCGCTTCAACGGCCTCCAGCTCCTCCTGGTCCTCTGGACCGCCGTGGCGCTTTACCTTATATACAGGGGCCTCACTCACGGCCTGCTGGAATCGCCCAACATGTCCGTCGACGGCAACATGTCCTCGGAACACGGCCTGATGTGGTTCCAGGACCGCGCCTCCGGCCCCTTCGAACGCGCCTGGGCCATCACCCTGCCCGGCGCCATGTACAGGGTGCTGATGCTGGCTTGGGCGCTCTGGATGGCCGTGAGCGTCGTGCGCTGGCTCCGTTGGGGCTGGAAGGCCTTCTCCCTTACGGCTTTGTGGAAGCGCTCCCCCAGAAGGCCGCGCGGCGCGCGCATGACGCCCGCCCAGCGGATGGCCATGGGCCGCAACATGGGCTACCCGCCCGTTCCCGGATACCCCCAAGGTCCCTGGCAGGGAGCCGCATGGCCCCAGGGGCCGCCGCCGCAGATGGAGCCGGGTTCCCCGCCGGTTCCGCTCGGACCGCCGGGACCGCAAGGCCCGCTCGGGCCGCAAGGCCAGCCGGGACCGGCGGACCCGTCGGGGGAAACCGGCCCTCCCGGACCGGACGGCCGTCCCCGGCCCCGGGGCCCCGAAGCCGGGGGCGGCGCCGCCCCGGGATCCGGGGAGCCCGGAAGCGGCGGACCGGAGGGCGGGGAGCCCGAAAAGCCCTGAGCGCCCGCCCTGCGGGGCGCGTCGGCTGCGCCCGCGACGCTCTGCCTTCATAACGGCAACCCGCCTTGTTTTTTGCCGCTTCGCCGCCTTTCCCGAGGCGGGCTTCACGGCCACGCCCGCGGCGGGGCCCGAGGAGAGACAGTTTGACACAGGTTTTCACAACTCCCTTCGACAAGCTGGTTGACGAGCTGAAATCCAAGCTGAAGCTGAAAGACGACACCTCGGTGGGCGACGTCATCCTCATCGCCAAGGAGATATCTTCCGGGGAGACCGCCGCCGATTTCGCCCAGGTGGCGGGCTTCACGGCGGATCCCACCAAGCGCGACGAGTGGTGGCACGTGAGGCTCCTTTTCCTCGGCTTCCCCCTCGTAAACACCGTCTTCACCCTCCAGACGCCGCACTTCACCGGCAAGGAGGTCTTTACCATGGGAGGCAAGAAGGTCTTTATCAAGGCCCTGGACCCGGAGGCGTTCTGCGACTCCGACGAGGGCGGCCCCCCCCCGCGCCCGCCCTGGCCCCCCGCCCCGGGAGGCCCCCCCTCCGGCAAACCCGGCTTCAAGCTGGTGAAGTGAGCCGGGGGAGGGCGGCCGGGGAAACGCCTGAACCGGCGGAGAGCCTGCGCCGGGGAACCGCCTGGCTTCGCGGCCCGCCGCGCCGCCCATTTCCACGATTCCGTCCGGGTTCTCCCCCGACCGACGCCGGCTCCGCGCTTGAATCGCGTTCTTGCGCCTGTCCCGCCTCCCGGAAACGACGCATCTTTTTTCCCGTCAGACCTTGAGCTATTCCAGCTGACTCACGGCTAAAGAGGACTAGCCGCCGATCGCCACAGGCCGCCGCCCGGGCGGCTTCCGACGCGCTTCCGAACCTTCCCTCAGGGCCGGAAAGCCGCGTTGCGACCTTTTCCGGACGGCCGCGCCCGCAAGCCAAAGCCTGCCCCGCGCCCGTCCTTGAGGAGACCCCACCGTGAAAACCGACCGTTGCCAGCCCCCTCCAAAAACCGCCCGCCCTCTCGCGTTGGCCTTCGCCTTCGCCCTCGCCGCAGCCGCAACCGCAGCCGTTCTTTATTCCGCCTCCTCCGCTACGGCCCAGGAGACCTGCCAGGAGAGGAAGTTCTCCGCCGGGAACGCCGCCGCCGGCACCTACCTGGAATCGGGGTACAAGCACCAGGCTCCCAATAGCTACTACTTCCTCATCCGGCTCGAGTCAGGGCAGGAGAAGGAATTCGGCGCGATAAGCTACGAACTCGCCGATTCATGGGACGCGCCCAGGGGCACCAGGGTGGAATTCACCTGGGCGGACATGGAGCGCGCCGGCTACGACACAGACGCCTGCATGAGGCTGGACGTGATAGAGACCATCAGAAAAGCGCCGTAGCCTCCGCCCCGCACCCCCCATCCGGAACCGCCGCCTGCCGCGCGGGAGCCCTCCCGGCCCCCGAGTCCGCATAGGACGCAACCGCGCCGCTAACGCCCCCGGAGCCGGCTGCCCGCTTCTGGCCCGGCCGGGCCGCGAGGGTTCGTCCCCCCGCCCCGCCTTAACGCCCTTCAGCCCGCCGCGGGACTGGCTTCCGAACGGACGGGCCCGGCGGCGGGCAACGGGAAAAAACCTTGGAAGAAACGTACCGCAAAGCGGCGGCGCCCCGCGCCGCCGCCCCCTCCAAGCCTCTTTCCTCCTGCCTTGCCGCAGCGGCGGCGGCCCTCCTCTTCTTTCCCTCCGAGGCGCCTGCCCAGTCCTGCCGTTCGTAAGGCCTATTCCGCGAGAAACCCCGCCTCGGGCGTCTTCCTCGGAACCGGCCAGGATTCTTCCGGAGGATTTTACATCCTGATCAAGCTCGACTCCGGCGAGGAAAGGTCCTCCGGAGCGGCGGGCGGCGAGACCGCCGGGGAGCGGGAGAACGCCCAGACCGGTCGGAGGGCCTGTTTCACATATCAGGATGTCGGGGTTTACGACTAAGATTCTAAAAGCTGCCTTGACCATGCCCAGCTTATGGAGAACGCCGGCGGGGCCCCGAAGCAGCCCGCCGCCCGCCGTTTCCCGGGAGATCCGCCCCTCCGTCCTTTCGGCCCCTGGCCCATTAGGACCTTCCGGCTTGAGGCCCTTCCGCCAGGCGCCCGCCGCCCTCGATTCGCCGCCTTAGGCTCACGGCTACCGCTTCAACCACCGGAATCCTAACCCATTCCCAGGCCGCTTCCGCCCGGGTCAGCCAACGCGCCAGGAGTGCCGCATGTTCGCCTCACAGTCCCGCGGCAAAGCCCTGCCTGGGCCCTTAGCCGCCACAACCGCTGGCCTGTTGGCCATCTTTGCCCAGGCGGCCTTCGTGGCAATCGCCAATATCGCCTCCGCAGGGCCCGCTTTAGCGCAGGACGCCGGTACGGAACCGCCCGAGTCCCGGACTGAAACCGCGTCCCCGTCAGGCGGGGACCCTGAAACCCCCTCAGCTTCAACGCCTGAAATCCCCCTCCCCGCCCAATCCCCCCCCTCGGCGGGGCCCTGCCCCGAGAAGACGATCGCTACCGGGAGGATGCTCGAGGCGGCTTTCTTGTACGCAGCCTGGGAGGGCGAGCACTACTACCTGGTCCTGAAGCTCGACTCAGGCGAGATCCGGCCGTTCGTCCCGCAGGGCATTACCACAGAGTTCGACGCCCCCGAGGGTACGCGGGTGAGGGTGCTGTGGGGAATACGCGAATACACGAACCCCATGACCGGCTCCTGCGTAACGGCCGCAGTGGTGGAAAGGATCGGACGACTCGACATGGAGCGCTAGCCGACAGGCCTGTCGGCAGTCCCCGCAACCTGTCCTGCGGCTGGAGTTCAGCCGTTACGCCCCGGCCCATCCAATCCCGCCTCACCGGCCAATCCCGCCTCCCCCTCCTATCACGCCCAGTCCAGTACCACCCCGCCGCGTCAGCTGGCCGCTCGCCGACCGCCGACCTCCCCCGATTCTGTCCGATACACCTCCCATAAACTGGCCATTCGCCTTTGCCACTTAAACGCAAGCCATTTCTTCCCTTGCCCCGCCCCCAGAACCCTCTTTTCAAAGGGCGGGCGACGGAGAGGCTGGGGCCATGCCTCCGCTCCCCGCACAACTCCGATGGCCGCCAGCTTTGGACTTCCCGCGCCGTCGCTGAACCAGGCGGAAATTGCAGGTTCCGTGCGTTTCGAGGGTGCCTTCTCAGGACGGAGAAGGCCGGCGGGCGCCATATTTAAATATCCACCTCGGTCGACGCTGGCCCAAGCCCTCCACACGGGACTGCGGAATGTCCCCCTCCTTGCTTTAAGAGCGACCTAAGCCTGGTCTCGGGCGTCAGGCATTGGACGCATGCCCCCATTGACACAGACAACCCGCGCTGGCATTCTAAACGCCCGCACTGCTTTATGAAAAGAAGCACAAATTGTAAATCAACCGGGTCGCTAAACTCTGGACATAGGCATGAAACTTCAACTGTAGCGCCTTCATAGAACGACTCGAGCAAAACAAGCCATCCCAGGGCACATCGAAAACCAACCTCTTTCTATGGTCAGGCGCTACCAGCAAAACATTGCTGGAACTACCGGAAAAGGAACCGTCGCCGAGACTCCAGACTCCCGTTTCGGAAGGCTGCCCGTCGCACGCAACGGATCGGGACAGCGGTCCGGGAAACCGGTTCGGGACAACATGAAGGTTCGGCTGGCCTAAAGCGAAAGTTATGCGGGGCAGGCCGGCGGGACCAGGCGTATGAAGGCAGGTGACGGCAGGGCGCCCCGGGCGTTTCGGCAGGGTTTCCCAGACGCGCCAAAAGAAGAGGGGGAGCAGGATAATCCGGCTAAAACGGACGTCGGCTCGCCGCCGCTTCCCGTTGCGGCGAGGGGACGCAGACGCCGCCGTCATCACGAGTTAAAAAAAAGCTTAGCCGGTTGACGGAGGTCTTTACAGGGGACTTCGCAAAACCGGAAGGATCCGGAGCCCCGAAATTACTAAGCGTTTAACCTGGAAGCTCCGGGACGTTTAACGTCGAAACTCCGGGAACCGAACCTGAGTTGGCTTTCAAGCCTTTCGGAAAATTATCTTGAAACTTCGCCTAAATTCTCTCTCGAGATTTCCGAAATCCGCCTCAGAACTCCTGCCGTGTGATTGAAGCAAGGTTGGCCTGAGACAATCCAGCGGAAATCCCTGAGAGCATTTTAGGCGCAATGCACTTGAAACTTTTCAAATACGCGCTAGAAACGAAATATTCCAAACCGCAGCGGTGTTTCGGCAACCGGACGGCCGCATGCTGCCATGAAATACGGAAGGGGCGCTCCGGAAAGTTAAGCGGGCCAGTCGCCATGGCTGATTCGGATGCGGGGAAGCTTGGGGAAAAATCGGGATGGATCGGGGAGGCTAGGTGAGGATTGGGGATTGGGTAGGCTCGGCGAGGATTGGGGATTGGGTAGGCTCGGCGAGGATTGGGGATTGGGTAGGCTCGGCGAGGATTGGGGATTGGGTAGGCTCGGGGAGGATTGGGGATTGGGTAGGCT
>JAIRZX010000387.1 GCA_031267005.1 Deltaproteobacteria bacterium | reverse complement strand
TAACGGTCGGTCCCTCCGCCGCTTACGGGGTTTCCGCCGCTTCCGGAGCCTCCGCCGCTTCCGGGGTCTCCGGCTCTTCCGGAGCCTCCGCCGCTTCCGGGGTTTCCCGCGCTTCCGGGACCTCCGCCGCTTCCGGAGCCTCCGCGGATTCTGAGCCGCCAACCAATACGGGAGGTTTGACCGTGAGGATGCTCGCTTCGGTACCGTTCGGAATTTTGGCTCTCGCGCTCTCGTCGCTGGCGCTGCCCGGCTGCGCCCTAACCGGGGCAGGCGGGGAACCTCCCCCCGGGGCCTACGCCCTCCTTGAACCGCCTCCTCCGCTGCCGGGGCTCTCGGACGCCTCCGAGAGCGCCTACGCCGCGCTCTTCCGGGCGCGGACGCCCGACGGCGCCCCGGCCGCGCGGAAGTACGTGAAGGAGCCGGATCTGTTAAGGCCCCTCTCGCTGGATCGCCTTCTGGAGGGGGAGGCCAGGGAGGTGCTTGCCGCCGCCGCCCTTTCAACCGGGTGGAAACTCAGGTGCCCGCTGGGGTTGGGGAGGGCGCGCGTGGCCGTCGGGCCGGGAGCTCCGCTGGAGGCCGGGACCGTTTTGGATCTGGCGCTGGAGATCGATTCGAGGCTCGCCGCCTCGGGCGAGACGCTGAAGGTGGACGTGTTCACCAGGACCTTCGCGGTCGAAAGGAGAGGGCAATGACGGATCCGCTAACGGGCACGGAGCGGGATGCGGCCTCCGGGAAGGCAAAAGCCGCCGGGAAGGCAACGTTCTGCGGGACGGCAAAAGCCGCCGGGACGGCAACGGTCTGCGGGGCGGCAACGGCCGCCGGGACGCCAACGGTCTGCGGGGCGGGGTCCCCGAAGGGCTCGCGGGCCTGCAGCCATCGGTGGAGGGGAGTGCAGAGCGGGACGGTAGGCCCCGCGGCCTCGGCGGCCGCGCTTTTCGCTGGCCTGGCGGCGGTCGTTTTCGCCGTCCTCCTTTCCGCGCTGCCGGCCCAGGCCGGGATCGAGCCCGCCCGGCCACCGGAGCTGGAACGGCTCCGGTCGCTCAAGGGCGGCGCCGCCGTCGATCCCGGCCCGCCACGTGACCGCGCCCAGAGGGAGGCGGCTTTCTCGGGGTCCGTGCAGGCCGGGGCCGCCTGGCGCTACAGGGGCATCCTGGAGGAGAGGGTCAAGCCCAACGAGGCAGTCCTGGACCGCCTCTTCGACTTCGGGCTCTTGGCCGCGCGCAAGGGGGACGTCTTCGTCCTCCCCCCCGTGGCGGTGTCGGCCGGGAGGGCGGTTCGCCTGGAAGAGGGGGATACGCGGGCCCGCGGCCAGGAGAGGAGCTACCGCCTGGTGGAAAAGGCCCGCATGGCCCTGGGGCCCCCGGACTGGCGCGAATACCTGGTAGTCGAGATGCCGTTCCCTCCGGAGGCCCACCCGTCGCTTTTGCCAGGATCGTCCAAGGAGGCGCAGCTCTGGCGCGAGCGCGTCGACCGGGGCTGGAAGACCGGCGTCGAGGAGGCCGAGGAGCTTTTCAAGGCGCGCGCGGCCCTGCTGGCCCGCGACTACGCCGGAATGCTCCTGTTTTTGGAACTCAGGGGCGAAAGGCTGGTCACCTCCCCCGAAGTCAGCGTCAAAGGCAAGGCGAGAGGCGGCGGGGACGAGGAGCTCGTCTTCATGCCTACCGACTACGGGCTGGAGGGACGCGGAGCCTTCGTGAAGCCGGGCGGCGGCGGCTCGAAACCCGTTAAGGGTTCTGGCAAGGGAGCCTCCAAAGGCGGCCCCGGGAGCGGCCCCAGCGGCTCCCCCAGGCCTCGGGAGCCCGGAAAGGCGGAGACGCCTAAAACGGGGATGACGCCGGGAAACCCGAAAGCGTCCGGAAATCCCCAGGGGCCGGGAAGGCCGGATAATCCGGCGCCGGCGGAGGGGACGGGCGGCGCGGCGCTTCCGCCCGTGCCGACCGGGGCGGCGGGAAAGGCCGACCGGTCCACCCGTGACGTCCAGTCCGCCTTGGAAGGTCAGGCCGGCCAGTCCCCTCAGGCCGGCCAATCCACTCAGTCCGGCCAATCCACTCAGGACGCTCAGGCCGCTCAGGACGGTCAGGCCGCTCAGGACGGCCATGACGGCCAGGGCAGCCGGGACTGCCGAGACGGCCAAGGCGGCAAGTCCGGCAAAGACGATGCCTACAGGAGATGCTGGCCAACAGTGGGCGGCGCCCTGCCGGGAATAGCCCCCCAGACGAGAAATCAGGCGCGGACGAGAGAATCGGCGCGGACGGCAGAACCCGCTCGGACTGCTGCGGGCCCGGCGGGCGGAGGGACGAAATGACTGACGATACCGACACGAGGCTTTTTCCGGTCAGGGTCGCGGCGCACTGCGCCCCCACTCAGATCCCTTTGCTCTCTCCGTTCCCTCCGCTCGACCGGCGCTCCGCGTTTAGCGAGCGAAGCGACCGCTTCGACAACTCCGCGATCGGAGAATACTCTTTGAATTTGGAATCATCCGGGTTGGACGCCCGCCCTGCAATGTCCGCTATTCGCGAATGTTCTATGAACTTGGATTCCTCCGGGTTGGACGCCCGTTCCGCTCCGTCCGAGTCGTCCGCGACGTCCGCTTCGTCCGCGACGTCGGCGCCGTCCGAGTCGTCTGAGAAGTCGGAGACGTCGGAGCCATTCGCGATTGGCGAATACTATCTGAACTTGGAATCCGCCGGATTGGACACCCGCTCAGCGCCAGCCGGGCCGTCCTCCCGCTTAGCGCCAGCCGGGCCGTCCTCCCGCTCAGCGCCAGCCGAGACGTCCTCCCGCTCAGCGCCAGCCGGGCCGTCCTCCCGTTCAGCGCCCGCCGGGCCGTCCGGCGAGAGCGCCTGCCGCATATACCTTATCGGACCCGAAGAACACGGACTGGCCGCAGGTCCAAGGGAGGCGTATCGGGACCGCCGGCGCGCGGGCCCGCCGATCCCTGCCGAGGCGCGCCACCTTGACGCCTTCCCGGCGACCCTCGAGGCGCTGGAGGGCATCCTGGTGCACCTGAAGGGGCTTGGCTTCTCGGATCTGGTCTTGACCTCCGGGAGCCGGGCCTCGGCGAGGATAGACGGGGTCTGGAGAACCTGCTCCGGGAGGGAGATGGAGACCGGCGAGATAGCCGCGCTCCTGGATTCGGCCTCGGGGAACGCCGCGGCGAGCTCCATCGCGCTCGGAGGCTCGGATCTGGACTTCGGGTTCGAGGTGGCCGAGTCCAGGCTCGCGAGGCTCAGGTTCCGCGGGAACGCCGCCGGGGTCGTTTCCGGGCGATCGACCGGGCTGACGCTGACCTTGAGGCTCATCCCCGGGGCGCCGCCGAGCCTGGAGGAGCTCGGGTGCGAGCCGGAACTCGCGGCGGCCCTCTTCCCCGACAACGGGCTCGTGCTGGCTACCGGGGTCATGGGCTCGGGCAAGAGCACATTCCTCGCCGCGGTCATGAGGGGCATAGTCGAGCGGGGGGGAAGGCACCTCGCTACCTACGAGTCCCCGGTGGAGTTCGACCTGTCCATGGTGAAGGGATTCCACCCCCCCGTGGAGCAGTCGGAGATACCCAGGCACATGCCCGACTTCCTGAAGGCGGTCCGGAACCTCACGCGCAGGGCCGCGGACGCCGTGCTCGTGGGGGAGGCCAGGGACCCCGAAACCTTGAAGGGGGTCCTGGAGGCGGCGGAGCTGGGGCTCGCCTGCTACGCCACCGCCCACACCAAATCGGTGTCGGCGGCACCCTTGAGGATCATAAACGTCTTCGGCGCCTCGGAGCGCAGGGGCTACGCGGCCTCCCTGTTCTCGAGCCTGAGGTGCGTCGTGCAGCAGAGGCTCTTCCCCAGCCCCGCGGGCGGCAGGCGCGCCGTGCGCGAGTGGCTCGTCCTGGACCAGCCGATGCGCGACGCCCTGCAGTCCCAGGACTTCTCCCGCGCCCCGCAGACGATGGACGAGCTCGTCGAGGCGCGGGGCATGCCCCTTCTCCGCGCTGTCGAGAGGGACGTGGAGCTGGGGCTCCTGTTCCCGTCGGCTTTGGCCGCCGTCAAGGCGGAAAGGGGGAGGAGGTGACGGAAGCCCGCTGCCACTGGTCGTACACGGCCGAGAGGCCGAGGCTTTTCGTCTTCGACGCCAGGCTGGCCTATCCCGTCGTCTTGTGGCTCCTCCACTGGTCCTGGGCCACCTTCGCGCTGGCCGCCGCGTGCGCCGCGGCCCTCCTCGTCCTGGACAGGCTGGGCATACCCCCCGACGCGGCGCTTCTCCTGGCTCGCGCCCGCCTCGTAGGGCCGGTAAGGCCCGCCGCGGACGAATCCGCCCTCAGAAGGCGCGCCAGGCTCTAGCCCCCGGCGGGGCAAGCGAGCCTGCGGCAGCGGCCCCCCCCCCGGATGGCGGAGAAACGGGCGAGGCGCCCGAAAGGCCTGGCTTGGCGATCCGGAGGGAAGGCGCCGCCCGAGGAGGCGCAGGCGCGAAACCGGTAGCAGCCCGCCCCAAAGTCCGCGCGGAGGCTAACCCTCATTCTGCGACCGCGACCCGCAACCTCGGCTTTCCGGCGCCCGCAGTCAGCCGTCCCCGGCCCCCCCGCGCTTCGGCGGCCATCTTCAGGCCCCCGCGCTACGGCGCCCCTCTACCGGCCCCCGCGCTTCGGCGCCCCTCTACCGGCCCCAACCACGTGAGAGACGGCGGCCATCTACAGGCACCCCCGCGCTTCGGCGGCCATCTACCGGCCCCAACCAAGTGAGAGACGGCGGCCGCCCGCCGCCCCGGAGAAATACAGTGAATTGCAGAATTCCGTTCAGGACGGCTTTAGCGCTGTCCTTCATGGCGGCGTGCTTATCGGGCGCGCGCCTGGCGGTCCCCGCCTGGAGCCTGCCTGCGGGTTATCCGGACACTGAGGGATTCGCGGGCGCCCGCCCCGCGGAAGGCGGCTTGCTGCGCGACGGCCTATCCCCCGGCGCCGGAAGGGGACGAAAGGCCGCCGAAGCCGAGGCGCCTCCTCCGGGCCACGGCCCTTACGGCTTCCCGGGCGGCGCCGTCGGCTTGCCCGGGAGGACCTCAGGCGCTTCCGCCGAAGCGCGGCGGCCGGCCGGGGAAGGGCGTCCGGAGGCCTTATCCCGACTCCAAGGCTTCCGTCCCGGCGAAAGCCCCTCCGTAAACCGGATGCGGTCCAGCCCAGCCGCTTACGCCGCGAAAGGCGCGAAGGGGCCAGTTAAGAACGGCGGTTCCCCCGCCTCCCCCGCACGGTTGGCGGACGACGGACCCGGAGGCGAAGCGGCCGTTCGGGCCAGCCGTCCCGGAAACTCGGTAAAGGGCGGTCCGGGGCTTGGCTCCGCGGCTTCCGGCGGTCCCTCCGCCAGCATCCGCGGCGATTCCGCGAACACGGGGGGCAGCGCGCCGAACACGATCCCCCGGCGCGGCCGCGAACTGGCGGCCGGGGCCGCGGAGGCGCTCCCGGAGGCGAACAGCCTGGTCGCGAAGGCCTCCGGCGGCCGGGCCCTCGCCGAGGCTTCATACCCAGTCGGGGAGGGCGCGGTGGTCTCGGCGCTTATCGTGCGGGCCGTAAGCCCCTCCTCCGGGCGCCCGGAGGGGACAGCCGCCTCGGCGTACCTGTTAAACGACGGCAGCCTCGCCACCGGAAGGATCTACGGTCCGGACGGCGAGGATCTTGCCCGAAAGCTTGGAGGGATCATGACTGAACACTGCCTGGCCGCGATGAACGGCATCGCGGTTCCCCGGGGCGCGGGGGCGGCCGCCCCCGCGCCGTATCCCGCCAGGGGAAACTCCCGCCGCAGGGTAACCGTGGCCTTCGATCCGCTTTGCCCCGTCGCGGCTGAGCTGATGGAGTCCGATGCGGTGGACGCCCTCTTGCGGGCCGGGGCGGAAATCCTCTGGGCGCCGGTAAACGCCATTCCGGGTTCCCTCGGCCACGGCGAGTACTTCCTCCGCGAGGGGAGGCTTCCCGCGACGGGCGAGGCCGAGGCGGACGTTAGGTTCTGGGGCAGGGCGGACGGCGCGGCCCTGGCCGGAGGCCCGGCTATCCCCGAAGGGGAGTGGTTCGGGCCGTCCCGAGTCCTCGAGAACACCTGGCGCTTCCGGAGCATCATCGGCCGGGAGGCAGAGCCGGCGAGCCCAGTGGCCTTCTGGCGCGAGGGAGGGGTACTTAAAAGCCGCCTGGGTGTCCCGCTTCCCGGCGAAATCGACGCGGCCAGAATCGACAGGGAGCCCGCGCGCGGCCTTGGCGGTGTCGGAAGCGCCGACAGGGCAGCTCGCGAAACTGGCTCAGCGCCCTCGACAGGGCCGTCCAGGCCGCTCCCAACCATATCCGCCGAGCTGACCGGCTTGTCGTCCGCTCCGCCCGATCGGTCCGCAACTCCCGGTCCGGCCGCAACTCACGGTCCGAGAACAACTCCCGGTCAGGATGTAACTCCCGTTCCGGAAACAACTCCCGTTCCGGATGCAACTCCCGAGGCGGCTCAGGTGACTGGCGAGGCGGCTCAAGTGACTGGCGAGGCGGCTCAGGTGACTGAGGGCCTCGTTGGAAAGTCGGGCGATCTTGCCGAAGGCGAGAAAGAAGAGGAGCGTCCCTACGGGCTCTACTGCGGCCTGTCGGACCTGGACGGCATCGGAAGGCCTGAGCCCGCACTCGTCGGGCAAGTAACCCAGCCTGAAAAGCCTCCCGTAATCCTCTACGCCGCTGTCAATTTCGTCACTGCCCGGTTGTACCAGGCGATCAAATCCCTCAAGGCCGCCGCTCCCGTGCCCGTTAAGTCCGACCTTGCAGCCGACCAGCCCAAAAGGGCGGGAAACGGCTTCTTCGAATGGAAGAAGGCCATCGCCGACGGCTCGGATGACAGAAATGTCCCGGAGGCCGGAAAGGGTTCGGAGGCAGTAGCGGGTTATACGGCGAAAATGGGATCGGAGTCCGATACCGGCCCGAACGCCCTTTCCGGCGGGTTGTCCGCGCTGAAGGCCTGGGCGCTGGGCTTGGCGGGCCCGGACGAGCTCTCGGAGGCGCTCATAAAACCCAGCGGAAAAGCCGGCGCCGCGTCCGAACTCGCCGAGGCGGCCGATTCCTCCAAAAGGTTCGCGGAAGCTGGCTCCGTGGCTCCGGGGAAGGCAGACGGCGAGGCCTCCCTGAATCCCGAATCAAAAGCATCCGGCTCGCAAGACTTGGTGCCGACCGAGACCGTATCCGCCGCTTCCTCCGGGAATCACGTCGGCGCGGCATCGAGCGGGATTTTTGGCAAACCCGTCAAAACTTCGTCCGGAACGGAACCGGCCATGGGCTTCGGCGGGCCCGCCGGAACGACGCCCTGCGCTTCGGGCTCGGCGGACGTCATGCGTGTCCAGACTCCGGGCCCCGGCTCCGGGAAGCGCGGCTGCCCCGCGGTTCCCCAAGGACGCCAAAAGAAGCCGACGACAGCAGTCTCTTCCGGCGGCGTACTTTACGGCGTTAACGGAACCCCGCTCCTAAACGGCCCTGCCGGGACAGTCCCCGTCCTGGCCCTTCCCCCGGAACCCCCTGAGTTGGCCGGAACGCTACCGGCGGCGTCTCCGGCGGCATCTCCGGCTCCATCTCCGGCTTTGGCCTATCCTGCGGCACCGCTTCCGAACGTTACCTCGCCGAAGGGCTCCGTTCCCGACGTTTACGTGCCGGCCGGATCCGGGAAGAAGCCTCGTTTGTCAGTGTACGAACCTGATTCCCGAGCGGCCGTATCCGCAAAGCACGCCGAAATCAAACTGCCGGACCGCAAAATCCTTTCCGGAGCGGAAGGGTTCCGAAACCTCCCGGATTCACTAGGCGGCAAGGGGCCCATGAAGGATTCAAGCCTGCTGGGGCCGAACATCCTGCCGCAACCAGATTCAGGACGGTGAATCCGGGAGGATCTGTCGAATTGGGTATCCGGCCTGCCGAAGCTCAAAACGACATCCCCCGCACATCAATCCCCAAATTCCTGACACTAAGGCCCCATGCGCTGGGTTTTCAACGGCAGTAAATACACGGGAAACGCCTTAAGCGCTCACGCGCTGGCCAACCCGACTCTCCGGCGGGCCTTCTGGCTCGCCTGGCCAGCCTTCGCCCTCGTCGGCGGGAATATCTGCCGTCGGCCAGTTCCGGGAGTCCCCCCCTTAACCCCGCGCGAACCGCGCGTCTACCATAACGACCCGCGTAAACCGCGCGTCTACCATAACGACCCGCGATAAACCGCGCGCCTACCGCAACGACCAGCGCGAACCGCGCGTCTACCATTACACCAAGGGAATACGAGATGAGTCGCGACCCTACGGAAAAACTTCTGGACATGTTGCCCCAGGCGCCTATAGCTGAGGGGTGGAACGCGGGCCGTCGCCAGGCGCCGCCCCGCATGAAACGCGCCGCGAGGCGCTTGTTAAGGAGAATTTATGGAAAAATCAATCGACTTTTACCCTAACGAAGAGTGCTCCATCGCCCGCGAGGGCGAGGGGCTCGGCGACGGCCGCGCCGTCTTCACCGGCATGCTGAGGACCGGCTCCCGCGAAGGAATCCACTTCATGGCCGGAATCATGGTCTACGCCTTCTACGACCCAATGAGCCGGAACTGCTCTGGGCTGGACTCCCACCCCCAGCTCATCACGCGCATGGGCGACGGGGCCGACGTGTTGCGGGTGCCGCTGCACGTCATGCCCGGCTCCATGCCCCTGGCCGAGCGCTTCCTCACGGACGGGAGGCTCCGCATCTCGGGCCCGGACCCGAAAGGGGTCTACTTCGGCGGGCGCGGCAAGAAGGCCTACTTCAACTGGCTCGACTCCGGCGGGGACGCCGCCTCCCCCTGCAAGGACCCGCAGTTCACCCTCGGGGCCGGGTTGAGCGCCGAGGCGCAGGCGGTGCTGTACAACACCTACTGGTTCAGGAAGCTCCTGGGGTCCGACATGCCCGAGCTCCCCCACTTCGCCGTCTACTGGGAGGGGATCTACCTCCCCCGGGCCGCGCTCCCGAGGATCGCCAACCTCGACTCCCTGGGGCTGCGGGCCCCCTACCCCGAGGGCAAGGAGCCCTGGGAGCGCCCCTTGCGTTACGACCCGTGGGCGGACAGGCCGGCCTCCTCCCGCAGGGCCAGGAAGGCGCCGCCGGGCGGGACGGCCGCCGCCAAAGCCCGCCCGCACGCCGCTGCGGGCGGGACGGCCGCCGCCAAAGCCCGCCCGTACGCCGCCGCGGGCGGGACGGCCGCCGCCAAAGCCCGCCCGTACGCCGCCGCGGCCGGGACGGCCGCCGCCAAAGGCGGCCCGTACGCACCCTCGGCCGCGACGGCCGCCGCCACAGGCGGCCCGTACGCACCCT
>JAIRZX010000038.1 GCA_031267005.1 Deltaproteobacteria bacterium | reverse complement strand
GGCAGACCATGAGCATGTCCAGGTGCTCGTCCACGGTGTTGGCCGTGTAGGGGCGGGTGGGGCTGGTGGAACTCGGGAGCACGTTTGGCTCCCCCGCCGCGCGGATGATGTCCGGAGCGTGCCCGCCCCCGGCGCCCTCGGCGTGGTACGCGTGTATGGTCCTGCCCTTGAAGGCGCGGATGGTGTCCTCCACGAAGCCGGCCTCGTTTAGCGTGTCCGTGTGTATGGCCGCCTGGACCCCGTACTCGTCGCAGACCGCGAGGCAGGCGTCTATGGCCGCCGGGGTGGAACCCCAGTCCTCGTGGAGCTTCAAGCCCGCGGCGCCCGCCTCCACCTGCTCGCGCAAGGCCCCGGGCTCGGAGGCGTTGCCCTTGCCCAGGAAAGCGAAGTTCAGGGGGAAGGGGTCGCAGGCGAGGATCATGCGCTCCAGGTGCCAGGCCCCGGGGCTGCAGGTCGTGGCGCAGGTGCCCGTGGCGGGCCCCGTGCCCCCGCCGATCATGGTGGTGACGCCGGAACTCAAGGCCTCGGCGCACTGCTGGGGGGATATGAAATGCACGTGGGAGTCCACGCCCCCGGGGGTGAGTATCCGGCCCTCCCCCGCTATGATCTCGGTTCCGGGGCCGATCTCTATGTCCACCCCGTCCTGGACGTCGGGGTTCCCTGCCTTTCCGACTCCCGTCACGCGCCCGTCCCTGATGCCCACGTCCGCCTTCACGATCCTGAAGGCGTCCAGGACCACGGCGTTGGTTATGACCGTGTCCGCGGCGGCGGCCCTCCCCCCCTGGCCCTGGCCCATGCCGTCCCGCACGACCTTGCCGCCCCCGAAGGTCACCTCCTCGCCGTAAACCGAGAGGTCCTCCTCGATTTCCAACACGAGCGACGTGTCGGCGAGCCTTATCCGGTCGCCTTTGGCCGGCCCGAAGATCTGCGCGTACTCGGCCCTTTTCACCCTCACTTCGCACCCCCCTCCCCGGGCCCCGGGCCCGCGCGCCTCGCGGGCGAGCCAGGACCGTCCAGCGGCCCCATGGCCAGCCCCCTGAAACCTACCGCCCTCCTCCTGCCGCCGAAGGGCACGAGGGCCACCTTCCGGCTCCTGCCGGGCTCGAAGCGCACGCTTGCGCCGGGTATGATGTCCAGCCTGCGCCCCCAGGCGGCCCCGCGGTCGAAGGCGAGCCCTGCGTTGGCCTCGAAGAAATGGAAATGGCTCCCCACCTGGATCGGGCGGTCCGCCGTGTTGGAGACCTCCAGCTCGACGGTGTCCTTGCCCGCGTTCAGCTCGATATCGGAATCGAGCGGGAAATACTCGCCGGGTATCATGGTTTCCTCCTTGGCTTGGAGCGGTCGGCCCGGAGTCCCGGGCGCGGGGAAAAGGCCGCTGGCGGCCGGCTTCCCGCGGATCGGGCCGCGCCGCGCTCGCCGCCGGCCGGTTAAGGAGCCGCTTTCCGCTGGACGGGCGTGCCCCGCGTTGCGCGGGCCGTATCACGCAAGCGATGCGCGGGCCGGTTCGGGGGAGGCGTTCAGCGGATGGGGTCGTGCACGGTCACGAGCTTCGTGCCGTCCGGGAAGGTGGCCTCCACCTGCACCTCAGGCACGAGTTCCGCCACGCCGTCCATGACGTCGGCTCTCTTGAGCAGGCCCCTCGCCTCGTCCATGAGCAAGGCCACGGTCTTGCCCTCGCGGGCCCCCTCCAGGATGAAGAGGCTGATGTACGCCACCGACTCCGGGAAATTCAACGCAATGCCTTTGGCCTTCCTGCGCTCCGCGAGGAGACCCGCTACGAACAGCATCAGCTTGTCCGTCTCCCTGGGCGTCAAATCCATGGGATAACCTCCTAAAACTGAAATGCCCGGGCGAGGGCAAGGGGCTTGAGGCGCACGCCAGGGGCAAGCGGCGGCGGAGACCGGACGGAAGTCCGAAGGAGAGAGGCCGAAGGAGAGAGGCCGAAGGCGGAATGCGAAAGGGCCGAGGCGGAAAGGCAAAGGCTCAAGGCTCAAGGCTCAAGGCTCAAGGCTCAAGGCTCAAGGCTCAAGGCTCAAGGAGCGAGGCGGAAGGCGCAAGGCGGAAGCCAAAAAATCAAAGGACTGGGGCGGATGCGACGGGAAACGGGCCAGGCTTCGCCAGAACCGGCTGGCCGGCTCAGGTCCGCCAGATCCTCGGGAAGGCGGCCTCCCTGCCGAACAGAGCGGGCCGGGCGAGAGTCCAGGCGGCGCGGTTGAAAGCCTCCGCCGCGGAGACGGAACCCCCTACCGATCTCGCTATCATGATCCCGTCCCTCAAGGTCGCCCCGCTGAACTCGGGGTACCCGTCGGCGGGGCCCCCGGCGGTCAGGGCCCGCAACTCCTTCACGCAGTCCCCCAGCGGGCGCTCCCTCCAGCGGGCGCCAGAGCCGAGGCACAGGAAATACGAAGTTGCCGGACGCGACATGAGCCCAAGGGGACCCGCGAGGTGCCCGCGCGGCCCCGGCTCCCCGGCGCCGCGGAGGCGGAGCCGCTCGAAGAGCGCGAGCTCGCCGTCGCGGAAGACCGC
>JAIRZX010000686.1 GCA_031267005.1 Deltaproteobacteria bacterium | reverse complement strand
CGGGGGCGCCTGGGCGGAACCCTTGACCTCCACCGGCAATTCGCATACAATACAGTCGGGCGGGCCCGGCCGCGACGCCCCGCCCGTCCCCGCCGGGCCATGCCCCTGGCCCCCTCCACCCCCCGCCGGCTTCAGTACTCCGAGGTGCATTAGGATGCCCGCCCTTCACGCAGACCGCCGCGGCCCGCGCGCCGCCTCCCTCCTGCTCGCAGCCCTTCTCCTTGCGGCATGGCCAGCCGCCTCCCCGGCCGCAACCACAGTCGACAGGATAGTAGCCCAGGTGAACCGGAACGTCATCACGCTTTCGGAGCTGCAGCAGAGGGTGAACACCCTCTCGCCGCCCCAGAAGGCGGCGCTGTCCGGAAACGGCGACATCCAGCGCCAGGTGCTGGATCTCATGGTAGACGAGGAGCTCGTAAGCCAGGCCGCCTTGAAGATAGGCATCCAGGTGGCCGAGTCGGAGGTGGACGAGGCCGTCAAGTCGGTGATGGACCAGAACAAGATGGACGCGGCCACTTTCAAGAGGGCGCTGGCGTCCGTGGGCACCTCGCTCCCGGCCTTCCGCGGCCAGCTCCGGCTCGAGATCCTGAAGAACAAGGTCCTGAGCTACAGCATCATGAGCCGCATCGTGGTGACCGAGGAGGAGGTGACAGACTTCCTGAACGGCAACGTGCCCGAGGGCGCCGCCCAGCCGGTCTTCTCCTCCACCGGCGTCTCTGACTTCGACGGGGTGCGGATAATCTTCCTTCCCTCCTCGCCGGGGCAGGCGCGCTCGGTCATGGCCACCGCCTCCAGGATAAAGGCAGAAATCGAGGCGGGCCTGCCCTTCGCCGAAGCGGCCAAGAAATACAGCAAGGGCCCCGGCGCCGAGCAGGGCGGCGATCCGGGGAACCTGGTCGTGCGCGACCTCCAGCCGGAACTCCAGACGCTGGCCCGCCAGCTGCAGCCCGGCAAGGTGAGCGATCCCTTAAACGGCGGGGACGCGGTGCTGCTCATAACCGTCCTGGCCGGCACCCCCCAGGCCCCCAAGGAAACCGGCAGGAAGGGCGCGAAGGCCGACGGCGCGAGCTTCACCTCCGAGCAGAGGGCCGGCGCCAGGCGCACCTTGGAGGAAATGAAGATGCGCCGCCGCTACGAATCCTGGATAGCCGATCTCCGGAGCGCCGCCGTCATCAAAGTCACCCTCTAGCCGGCCGCTGGGGGCCCGCCAGGGCCCCGGCCGCCCGCGCTCGCGCCGGCTTGCGCCGTGAGGCGCGCCGGCCCCCCGCCGCTCTCTGGAAGGAGGGCGGCGCGGGGCCCGCCTGGGAAGGAGTGGGCTCGGGGCCCGCCTGGCGCCTCCGCCACGCGCCGGTACTGGCCACCTCATTCCGGGAAAAGCGCTTTCCCGCCCAGCGCCCGTTTCCGGGCCAGCGCCGAATATCCGGGCGCCTCAGCGGGAGGCCAGGAGCAAGTCCCCCGCCGCGTTCCGGCCGGCCCGCGATTCCGCTTGACAGCCGACCCCGGCTAAGCCAAACTCCCCCCGTCCCCGCGCCTCCGCCCCGGCCGGCCCGAATGCGCGGCCGTCCTCAAGAAGGCCCCAGGGGAACTGTCCCGCCGACGCCCCGGAAACGCGCCGCCGACAGCCTTCGCGCGGCCCCGGAAACGCCCCGGGCCGATTCTCCCGGAATAGCTCCACACAAGATCTTGACTTTTCCCTCCCTCAAGGCATACATAAGGGCCTCCCCGTCCGGCGCCCGGAAAAGGGGACTCCCCGCCCGGCCCGCGCCCGGAAAAGGGGACTCCCCGCCCGGAAATGGGGCCTGGCCGCCCTGCCGCGCCCGGAAGGGGGGCCTGGCCGCCCTGCGGCGGCGCCCCCGCCTAAATGGCCTTTCCCGAACGCCGACGAAACACTTCGCTCCAAGCCCCTAAGCCCACGTAACGACCAACAGGACCACACCGGACGGCCGGAAATTGACCTTCTTCAGACACCCAAGCGACCACCACGCCCCCGACGGCCGCGACCAGCTGGACCCCCACGGCCACAAACCGCTCACCTTCGCGGGTCTCGGGGAGCTGGGGGCGTTCCTGCTGACCGAGCGGGAACGCCAGGAAATCTCGCGCTCCGAGGTTGCCTCGCGCACCAAGATATCCATGGACCAGCTGGCCAACCTGGAGGCCGGGACCTTCACGGGCCTGGCTCCGGTCTACGCCAGGGGCTTCCTCCGCTCCTACGCCATGGCCATCAACCTGGATCCGGGCGCCATAGTCTCCGAGTACAAGAGGCTCTCGGGCCACGCGGAGACGGCGGATCCCAGGAAGCCCATCACCCCCAAGTACGACCCCATCGACCTGGACGCTGACGACGGCATCTCGTTCGGCACCGCCTTCGCCGTGTTCCTGACCGCCCTGGCCATCCTCGCGGTGCTTACGGCGTTCAACCGCACGGTCCACAACCTCGCGGCCGAATACCTGCCTTTCCTCGCCAGCTGGCCGGAGCCCCCCCCCGAGGCCGCGGCGGGGGGCCCCCCCCCCCCCGCGGGCCCCCCGGCGGCCCCGCCCGGTGGGGCCCCCCCCCCGACCGGCCACCCC
>JAIRZX010000675.1 GCA_031267005.1 Deltaproteobacteria bacterium | reverse complement strand
CCCGGCCCCGCGCAATCGGGCGCAGCCGCCCCCCGTGCCGGTCACGGCCACCCTGAAGCCGTCGGGGCGGGGCCCCGTGGCGGTCCCGGCCTCCCGGAACCCGACGGAGTTGCGGCCCAAAGCGGCCCCGGCCTTTCGGAAGCCGGCGGCGCGGCGGCCCATGGCGGCCCCGGCCTCCCGGAACCCGGCGGCGAGGCGCCCCGAGGCGGCTCCGGCCTCCCGGAACCCGGCGGCGAGGCGCCCCGAGGCGGCCCCGGCCTCCCGGAACCCGACGCTGCGGCGGCCCGAGGCGGCCCCGGAGCGGGCCCTTCGGCCGGCAGCCTGCAGTCCATGGACCTCATCCGAGCCCATGCCGCGTCCGGGAGCATGGGATCCGAAGGGAACCAGCCCGGGACGGACATCGCGGCCTGCAAGTTTTTCCTCGCGGGGCTGATCCTCCTGTCCTCGACGGAGACCAGAAACCCGCGCCTCCGGGAATGCATAGACCTCCTGAATGAAGTTCCCGGCGACCCCGAACTCGCCGGCCTGCTCTCACACGCCCTGTCCTGCGCCGCAGTCTGGCTTTTGTCCGGCGGTGCCAAGACGTCGGACGCGGACCGCGTCATGGACCGCGCGGTCAAGCTCCCCGGATTCGAAACCCTCGACGACGCCCGTCCGCCCTTCGCGGCCCTGATCTGCCGCCTGACCCGCAAGGAAGGCGTCTCCTTCGGCCCCGGCTCGGTACTTCCCGGCAGGAAGGGGACGATCGCAAACCTGAACAGCCTTGCAGCCCGCCTCCCGGTGGCCGCAGACGCGTGCTTCTTGACAAGCTACTTATCGGCGTATTTCAAAATCTTCAATTTCCTTCCGAAAGACATGGAGGAGATGGCCCGAGGCTTCGGCGGCTCGGGCTTCCCCAACCTGCCCCTCTTCAAGCTCGCCTGGGAGGCCCTGACTCTCAGGGTCTCCGTTTCGGCCGGTTCACCCGGGGCCGCTTCCGCCGCGCTCGCGAGGGTGGAAGAACTCGCGTCCTCCGGCGCCCTCGCGCCGCTGGCCTCAGCCCGCCGCTCCGTAGCCGAGTCGACCTTATCCCCCTCTTCCAGGATTTCCGCCGACTTGGGAACCGCCCTGGGGGCGCTCGGCCCCGAGGACGTCTGGAGGGCCGTCGCCGCCCTGGCCCCTCTCCTCGCCGGGGCCGAGATATCCGCCCCGGCTTTTTCGGCGCTCCTGGGGCCCCTGTCCCTCGCCCGCCCCCTGGAGTTCCAGGCGGCAATGATGAAAGCGGCGGGGGAAGGCCTGTTCGGGGACGGCCTCCCCGCGCTCCATGCCGTCGTCGCGGCGGGGCTCACGCCTTTCCGTTCCGCCAGGAGGCTCTCCTCCTACGGAGAGGCCGTCTCCGCCCTCAAGGACCGCGCCGCCGGGTCCGCCGGGGGCTCCGGAGCGGATTTCGGGCCGGGGGGAAGCGCGCTGGAACTTTGCCTCGCTTTCGTCGCCGCCGAGGAATCCGCGAGATCGCCGGGGGACCCGACGCCCGAGTTCAAGGCCCTGGCTGACCTCCGGACCGGCGGCGCGGACGCGGAGGCCTTCGCCTGGACCTGCGCGGCGGCGTTGGTTTCCGCCTCCTGGGGCCCCGGGGGCGGCAGGCCTTCCCCGCAGGGCGGGGCAATGCCCAGCCCGGACCCGCTCGTCCTGGGACTGTTGGAAACAGTATTTCCGGAGCCCCCCCTCAAGACGCCCGCGCTGGGCGAGATCGTCCGCAACGCCTGCTGCTACGCGATGGCCGCGGCGAAGGATCCGGTCAGCGGGAGGCTGGCCGAGGACGGGCTTTCGGACTCCGGGGCCTTGGTCACGGCTTTCATGCCCGATAAATCCGCCTTCGCCGAACTCCCGGAGATCGCGGAGGCGGGGGCCCTCGCCGCCGTCATGCACATGGGCGATGCCCGCCCCTCCGACAAAGAGTCCTTCAGGACCACCCTGCAGTTCTCCTGCCGGTGCCTCTCCCGCCAGCTCCCCCTCGGGGTCCGCTCCAGGTTGGTCCACGCCTGCATCCAAGGGTTGGGCTGCCTGGGCCTCGACCGGGAGCTGAAAGGCATGCAGGCGCTCTACTACCCCGTCTACCTCGATCGCACGGCCGAGAGGGCGGGGGAGCCCGTGGACGACACCGAGGGCTCGTTCGGCTCTTTCGCCAGCGAGCCATCCTTCATGGTCCAACCGCAGGTGGCAGTCCTCTCCCGCGGCATGCTTTTCAGGTTGGAGGAGAGCGGTTTCGCCGACTACGGTCCCGTGAAGTCCTTGATCCTGGCTCTCGGCAGCCCGCCAGCGGAGGACGCCGCCGAGGCCCGCGGCGGCTTCCCGCAGCCGGACGGCGCAAAGCCGACTGGCGGGAGCGTGCCCGGGGGCGGCGGCTCGCAGGAAGACCTTGCCGCTACCTGAAACTGGCGCTTGCCCGGGGACGCCGCCCCGCAGGAAGACCTTGCCGCAGCCGGAATCGTGAGTTCAGGCCGAGACGGAGCCCCGAAGGACGCCCCGGTATTGTCGGGGGCGTGTGCTTGGCCTGGGACCCCGCCCCGATGGCCAGCACGGAGACGGTCGAAAGCGGGAGCTTGCCCGGGCGACGGCGAACCGGAGGCCGAAGCCGGTACGGGAGAAAACGGAGCCTCCACCGATTCCGAAGTCGCCGAGGACGGCCCCGCAACCGGGGGTTGCCCAGGAGAAGAGAAGCCTGGAGGCATGCAGCGGGGACGGCTGACGCCCGCCCCGCGCCTTTCGCCCCAAAAGGAGGGGCGGCAATGACGAAAAAGAAATCCAACCAGCTTAAAGCCGCGACGCCCCCCCCGGCGGACGCCCCAAAGGGGAAAGGAACCACTTCCGAACAGGACTCCAAACTCGAAGCCGAGAAGGAGGAGTCCTTTCAAAACAGCTCATACCAGAAGGCTTCAAATCGCCGCGACTTACTGAAGTCCGTATACGATCGCGTGAGGAATTCCCTAAAAGCCTCCCTCGAGCGGGAAATCCTGGACTCCAACGAAAACGTGCGCGCCTTCTTCGAATACCTGGATGCCAAGCCAGTTCCTCCGCCCCTCGCAACGGCGCTTCGGCTCCGTCCGCCGGAGAGCCTCGGGACGGCCGAGCCCGCCGCGGACGGACTCGTCCCCGTGGGAAAACAAGAGTTCGACGAGCCTCCGGAACCCGACCCGTCCCTGGACCCGATGGAGCAGATCCGGAACGAGACGGCCTGTCTCGCCGGAAAGTTGCTCCCGTACTTCGAGGATGAGAAACAGATCCGCGAGGACGCCGAAGAAGCCGCGGCTAACGCGGAAGCCTTCCTGGAATACGTGGGGCTCCCCGGCTTGCCGGGAAAGGCCCACTTGCCTTTCCGCATGTTCTCTTCCGACAGGGGGGTAATGGTCGTGAAAGCCGCGTCCCTGGCCGAAGCGGGGCTGTATGCCGAGGCGGCGGAAACCCTGGTCCAGGACAGATGGCCGGAATTTTGCCTCCTCATGAAGCTCGAGACTCTCATGCTCGCTACCGCCGGGCTGGCCTTGAACCGCGATGAGGAAAAGAAGGCCTTAGCCTTGGCGCTCCTGGACGGGTATGCGAAAATCAAAAGTGACAACCACTTTCCTAACGCGGCGAGGCGGTACGCGAACTTAGCGGTCCAGACGAATCGCATTCCCGATTCCCTGAGGCCGCCGCGACCCTGCCCGCCACGAATGCCTTCCCCGGCCAGAATGCCCTCCTCGCCGAACCCAGCGGACGAGCCGAAACCTGCGGGCGCGGGGAAGAACAAGGCAAGGGGGAAGAACAAGGCAAAGGGGAAGAACAAGGCAAAGGGGAAGAACGCGGGCAATCACAAGAAGTGCGGCGGAGGCAAGCGCCGATGATGCCGCCCGCTTCCCCCCTGGAAACGCCCGCCATACGTTCATGTCGGTTTTCCGACACCCCGGTCTATGAAACGCGGGACCTGCATGTCGTATGCTTGTACCCCGTCTACACAAGAAAACATGTAATGATAAAGACGGGCTAGAAATCCAGGGCGTATGGCCGCGGCCCGTACTTGTTCGTGCGGTAGTGCCCGTCCACGATCCCGCATACGAGAAACACCGGCGGGAGCAGGATCATCGGCACCGCGAGCCAGCCGCCCTGCCCGAAGTCGTGGGCGCGCCTCACCGAAAGCGACAGAAGCACCAGTAAACCCGCTCCGTTCGCGGCGGCCAGGAGGCACGTGGCTACGACGGCCACGACCGTGACGGAGGCGAAGGCCAAAAACAGGAAAAGGACCGCGATAATCGCCTGGCTGCCCAGCATGAAAACGGCGAAGCTCCAGAACTCCGCGCGGGACGCCCTGCCGGTGTAGGTGAAGGGGTTTCTGAGCGCGTGTATTACGTAGTTCATTTTGCCTCCGGCTGTACTGCCGTCTGCGGAAGCGGACGTTCCGCAGACGGCGGCCGCTGTTTGGCAGACGGCGGCCGCTGGGTTTTGGCGCCGTCCGCCGTTGCCGGCCTCCGCGCCGAGGGCCGTCGACAGCGGCGGGGGGGGGGCGGCAGGCCGCCGCGGCTGCGGCTGGGGTTTAGGGCGCAGCCGCGCCCGGCTTCACGCCGCTCGTGCCTTGCGGGCCGGGAACGCGCGTTCCTTGCCCGCCAGATACGCCGCGACGCCGGTCGCGGTCCAGTAGACGTACATGAGCGG
>JAIRZX010000628.1 GCA_031267005.1 Deltaproteobacteria bacterium | reverse complement strand
CCTGAGGCGGGCTGCCAGCTCCCGCCCTGCTCCGAACCGCGTTCCTTCCTCCTGGCGGCTCGCGACCGAACGATGCCCGCCGAGCCCGGCTTTCCACAGCATGCCGGATGCCTCCCGCGCCCGGTGCCGTCCCGGCCAGACCGTGAGTTTTCCGAAAAACATGGCAAACATGAAAATTTATTTCGCCGGACCGGATATATTCCGCCAGGATTACGCGACAGTCGTTGCCGAAATCCGCAGCCTTTGCGCCAGCCGCGGGATCGTCCCGCTCGTGCCGGAGGACTGCGGCCTCAAGGACGCCAGGGCCATCTACCAGAAGAACGTGGACATGATCCGGGAGGCGGACGGCGTGATAGCCAATCTCGACCCTTTCCGGGGGCCTATCGAGCCTGACAGCGGTACCGTCTACGAGGTGGGCTTCGCCAGGGCCCTCGGCAAATGGGTGATAGCCCGCCTCTCGGACTTAAGGCCCTACCGCGCGAAGCTCGCAGGCACCCCGCTCGCCCCTCCCGCCGGCTGCGCGGTGTCGCCTGACGGCACCACCGTCGAGGACTTCGGGCTCCCGCTGAACCTGATGCCCTACTTCGGGTCGGATCTCATCGTTTTCTCCCTGGAGGAGGCCGTCGAGGAAGCCGCGAGGCGCGGCGAAGCCCTCTGGCCCGAAAGCCCCGGACGGTAGCCTCCCCCCTGCCGGCCCTCCCCCCGCCGGCCCACGCCTACGGAAGTCGCCCCGAACGGGACGCGCCCTTGAAACAGCAGCCCATGGACGACGCGACGGATCCGGAAGAGTGCCTCCGTCGTTTTCCCCAACTATAACTATTCAAGTGGTCCCCCCCTTCCAATAATCCTCCTCCTCCCCTTCCCATAATCAAGCAATAATCGCGTTTCCACGCCTCAAGACCGTTCCCGTTCACGGGCCTTGTCAGGGGAGTCATACAGCCCACGGCTATCTCCGCGAACGTAGTATATGTTCACATGCCTGCTTGAGTTGTTGAACTGGCAAAGCATACTATTGCTATTTCAATTAAATATTAGAATAATATCTGAAATATGTCCTTGCTGAATAAGGATTTACTGTATCCGTTCAGTACCCGTTCACGGGGGGCTGGCAAGGAAGAGGTGGCTGCCAAAATGAAGAAGGAGGAAGCCCAAGCTCGGGTGGATGCTAAATGCCTTTTCCAGGTAAGCCAGCGACAATTTATGGCGTTCGTCCGTTGCTCTGCATAATCCTGGTAGTGACTGCTCCGGCCTGAGCGGGTGATTCCTGGTCATTTGCGCCACCCAGTGATACCAGGTCACGGAATGAAAACGCAACCGTCCTCTGACCATGCCGGAACGGAAGATTTTTGTGACTGTCTTTAACCCTGATTCTGCGGATCAGGCGATGTCATGGCTTCCCAAAGGGCGAGGATTTCCTTTGACGCCCGGTAGAGCGTTTTCCCAGCCGGACGCCCGAGTCTCTCCAAGGCCGGGGGGGCAGGACTCAACGTTCTCGGCCCGATAACGTACGCCTTGCGCCAGGGCTGCCCTCGAGGGATTCCTTTGAAGTCGGCTGGCATGGCCCTGAGGGCTCCGGCACGGAACTTCCTCAGAAGCTGAAAGACCCGTTAGGGCAAGCCCCAGAATCCTTTGGACAGACACTGGGGCTTCCGAAAGCACGGCTATGCGGCCTTTCTGAGCTTGCCCTCCGGGGCGGCACTTTGAACTGGCCGCCGGAGTGTCGCTTCGCCCGGCGCCACACGGAAGTCATTCCTCCCGGCACGTTTCCGGACCGCTTTTGAGTGCTTGTCTCTCCGGCCGCGAGGCAACCGGGTCGCCATGCAGGGGCTTGCCTTCCATCAACAACCCCGCCGGGCCGCCATTCAGGCCGGGGAGCTTCCGGGCGGGGCCCGGGCTGGGCTCCCCCCTGCGGCGCGGCCTCCCGGCTCTGCCCCTTGGCGGCTTCCTCCATCGCCTTCGCCTTCGTGGCTCGGGCAGCCTCGTCCCGATTCTTCTTGGCTTCCGCCTCATCTTCCTCCGTCTTTATCGCTTCCTTCCCCGCCATCTCGACGAATATAGGGTCGACGGGCTGTCCAAGATTCAGGACGGAGGGCACGGGCATCCCCTCGTGAACGGCGGTCAAGGCGACTGCCGGATAGTTGGACAGGCTCAGGTTCCTTCGCTTCAGCGTATCCGTCAAAGTTCGCATGGTCTCCAGGAACAGCATGCCGCTCACGGGCCGCGACCCATGGCCGATCTTACGGTTCAAGACCGGGAAACCCTTGAACGCTAGCCCTGCGCCTTATGCGAAGTTTCGCATAAGGCGCAGGGTTCCGATAAAGTTCCGATGAAGGCGCTTGGAATAGCCAGGCGGCAAGACCAAGCGTAAGCCGCGCGCCTACACTCTCGGGATTGAAGCGGGAGAGGCGGTTCGTTCGTTCCTGGCTTTCTCGAAACGGCCGCTGTTCAGTTTTCGCCGGAATCTTCAGGAAAGGCACCCTTGCGCGGAATGGCCGGGCTCCGGCCAGGTTTCAACGGGTTCTGATCTGGCTTGCCCTCCAGGCTTTCGTCAAGCAAGTCATCCAGGCTTCCGGCCAACAAGTCCTCCATGATTTCAGCCAGTTCGCCCTCCAGGCTTCCGTCCAGCTCGCCATCCAGGATATCGGCCAGCGTGTCCTCCAGGATATGGGCCAGAGCGTCCCCAGGCCTCCAGGACACAGCGTCCCCCGATCTCCCGGACGCAGCCTCACCGGGGCTCCCGGACGCAGCCTC
>JAIRZX010000624.1 GCA_031267005.1 Deltaproteobacteria bacterium | reverse complement strand
CCGCCCTCCACGAGGGTGGAGTCGAGGCGCGCCCTTTTGAAGGGCGTGCTCGTGCCGGAGCTGGTCTTCCGGCGGGCGGGGGAGCTGTGCGGGCGCCTGGACGTCATGCGCCTGGCCGTGAACCCCGGAAGCCCGCCGGTGAACGTTTTGACGCGCAGGATCCCCAAGGCGTCGGAGGTACTGCGCTTCGCCGACCTTTCCGGGATGGCGCTAGTGCAGCGCGAGAGGCGCCTGGCCGAGATGGCCGCGGCCGACGCCGAGGCCCTTTCCGACGCCTCCCGGGCCCGCGGGTTCCGCGCGTCGCTGGTGAAGACCTCGGAAAACTCCTGCGAGCTCCTGCTTTCGACTTCCAGGCTGGTCTTCGACCCCCGCTCCGCCCAGAAGGTGCTTGAATACCTGGTCTCCGCCCCCGCGGGCGGGGGGGCCAAGCCCGACTTCCCGGCGCTTCCGGGCGCGCTGTCCTCGCTTCCAGGCCCGGGCGGCCTGGAGAGGGGCTTGAAGTCCTGGAAGGAGGCGCTCTCCTGGGTGGACGCGCCCACGCGCGTCCCCCGCAGGCCCGGGTTCGCCGAGGTCAAGGACGGCGGGGGGGTGCTCTCCGTCACCATGCGCCTGCGCCCGGAAACCAACGCGCGCCTGGAGGAGGCGGCCGCCCGGGAGGGGGTCCCCAAGTCGCTGTTCCTGGCGGGGGTCTGGGCCGTCGTCCTCGGCAGGCTCACATCCAACGAGGCCGTGGTGTTCGGCATGGAGCTCCCCGGCGACCAGGGCTCCGGCGCCCGGGGCACGGAGGGCGCGGCGCCCCCGCTGGGGCCCCTGGCCATCCAGATGCCCCTGCCAGCCAGGCTCCCCTGGACGGGGACCTTCTCCGATCTTTTGAAGGACATGCAGGACGCGGCCGGCCACGCCGCCGGCTCCGACTTCATATCCCGGGGGCGCCTGGCGCCGCTCACACCCCTGGGGGCCGACCTGTTCAGCCACGGCTACTCCTACCTGCCGCCCTTCGACCCGGGCTCGGCGAGCGTCGAACGCGTCAAGGAGTCGGGATCCCCCGGGGCCTGCTCGCTGTCGCTGAACGTGCGCGACCACGCCCGCATGCCGGAGCTGCACTTCGCTTACCGCACGGCGCTCTACGACCACTGGCAGGTGGAGGTCATGGCCCTGGCCTTCCAGTGCGCGATGGACGACGCGGCGGGGAGCCCGGGGGCGGCGCTGGGGCAGCTCAGGCTCTCCGATCCCGACCAGGACCTGAGCCTCGTGCGCCAGAACAACGCGAGGCCCTTCCGCTACTCCGGGCAGACCGTAATGGACCTGTTCGCCAAGGCCGCGAAGGAGAACCCGGGGGCCGCCGCCGTGGCCGGGGGCGATTTCACCCAGAGCTACGGTGATCTGGACAACGAGTCCGAGAAGTTCGCGGCCCAGCTCAAAGTCGGGGGATACGGGCCCGGGAGCCGCGTGGCGCTGGTCTTCGCGGCGGGCGACGCCGAGTACCCGGCGGTGCTTCTGGGCGTCCTGAAGAGCGGCGCCTGCGCCGCCCCGCTTTCCGCCGACATGCCCGCCGGGCTCCTGGAGTCGCTTTTGGGGGAGTGCCGCCCCGATCTGGTCGTCTGCGGCCGGCGCCTCCCCCAGAACCTCGCCTTGGCGATGGACGCCATAGGCGACGCCCCAGTCGCGGACCCCAAGGGCTATTTCCTGAAGGGCGGCGCTTCCGGGGTCATGGGCTTCTCCAAGCTTTCCGTGCATTTCGTGAAACGCGAGCGCGACCGCGTCTCGGTCGACCCCGACTCCCCGGCCTACGTCGTCTACGTCTCCGGAAGGCTTTTGGGCATGTCCGGGGACGGCCCCCCGCCCGCCTCGGCCCTTCCCGGCGGCGCGGAGCAGGGGGGCCCGGACCCCGCCCCGTCCAGGTCGCGGGGGGGCATGCGCGGGGTGCTCGTGAGCCACCGAGCCCTCTTCAACCAGTGCGCCTGGGCGGGGGACTTCCTGGACATCGCGTCCGGCGACGTGCACTGCGCCTTCGCGACCCCGGCTTCGGACCAGTCGCTCATGGAGATCCTGGCGCCTTTGACCCGGGGGGCCACGGTGCTCCCCATCTCGGAGTCCGCCGGGAGGGGCGGGGACGCGCTGTGGGAGACCATCCACACCAACCGCGTCACTTCCCTCTCTCTCCCGCTGCGCAAGCTGCGCCAGTACGCGTCCCGCCACCCTCTCTACGGGCTGAAGACCATCCTCACCTGGGGCCGCGGGCTTTCGGGCGACAACTTGAAGGAGCTCATCAAGGACGCCTCCGGATGCCGGATAGCCAACTGCTTCGGGCTCCCCGAGTGCGCCGTGACCTCCCTGGCCGAGGACGCGCGTCCGGGCTTCTTCCCGGAAACCATGGGGAGGCCCGCCCCCAACTGCCCGTCGTACCTGCTCGACCGCGAGATGAGGCTGGCCCCCGCCGGCTTCCCCGGCGAACTCTACTGCGGTGGCGTCCAGACGGCCATCGGCTACGACCGCCGCCCCGAGGAGACTTCCAGGGCCTTCATACCCGACCCCTTCGCCCCCCTGTCCCCGCCGGAGTACCGCGCCTCCCGGCTCTTCAAGACCGGCATAGTCGCGAGGAGGCGCCCGGACGGCAGGCTCGACTACATGGGCCGCGCCGGCGAGTCCGCGGTGGTGCGCGGGGTGCGGGTGCCCATCCACGAGCTGGAGAGGGCCATCCTGGGCGCCCAGGGGGTGCTCGAGGCCCTGGTCGTGCGCCGCGAGGACTATTCCTCCTACTTCGAGCCCTACCTGTGCGCGTACCTGACGCTTTCGGGCAACCCGCCCGCCACCGCGGAGTCGGTGAAGGGCTACCTCGCCGACCGCCTCCCGGACTATATGGTGCCCGAGCGCGTGGTGATCCTCCCGGAGTTCCCGCTGGACCCCTTCGGCAGGGTCGACGTGAAGGCGCTGCCCGCGCCGCCCTCCGGGGACGGCATGGCCGGGGCCGAAGGTCTCTCCGTGGTGCCTGGCGCCGTTGGCCGCCCGCAGGGGCCGGCCGCGTCGGCCCCCACGCCCGAAGAGGAGGCCCTCTACCGCACCCTCCCCGAGGGCGGCGACCCCTTCGCGCTGGCCCCCGCCGACCTTTCCGCCGAGGAGCGCGAGCGCGTCAGGCGCTCCGCGGGGGAAGACCTGGCCCTCGTAATGCCGCTGGGGCCCGGGCAGTACGCGCTCCTTTCCGGGGGCGGGCTGAGCCTCTCCGAGCCCCGGAGCGCCGGGCCCATGATAACGACGGTCAAGGCCACCCTGGCGGGGAGGCTGGAGCCGCGCGACTTCCGGGAGAGGCTCCGCAAGGCGCTTTTGCGCCACGACGTGTTCAGGCTCTCGCTCCACGCCAGGGACGGCGGCTTCCCCGTCCAGGTCTGGACGCGCAGGGCGCCGGGGCTTTCCGAGGTCTTCTCCGAGGAGGACCTGCGCTACGAGGACGCCCGCCGCCGCGAGTCGCGGCTGGCGGCCCTG
>JAIRZX010000609.1 GCA_031267005.1 Deltaproteobacteria bacterium | reverse complement strand
CTTGTTACAGGGGTTCCGGAATTTTTTTGACTTGGCACGATAGTCGCATTTCGGCAGGCATGCATTGGTCGCGTTACACGACCTAATGGCCATGTCATCGATCCGGGCCATAGTGAGGGTGACTGCCTCTTGTATCCTGGCGTGGCTGGCATGGAAATTGCCCTATTAATTTGGGGTCTTCACAACAATGCATGTCTGGGGGGGGCAGAGCCTGCAGGAGGCTAGATTGACACAACTGGCCTTCTAAAGTAGGATTTCCAGTATCCTATGGCTTGGGAGGCTTGTTTTGGAAGCTCGCTACCTCTACCATACCTTGAAGACGCGTGGTTACGACCAGGTGCCTGGCGTCAGCTATGTCGCAGGAACTCCGGGGTTTTCGCGGGATCAGTCAAAATCTGTGTGCCGGGTTCTGTCAAGACATGTCAAGATGTGCTATTATAGAGTACGAAGTTTCTTTGCCGTCGGTGCAGGAGGGTGACATGTTCCGCAAAAAATTTGACAGTTCCGGTACCTTCGGTCTCATAGGGGTGCCGCAGAAGGACAGGGAGAAGGGAATCAGGCAGTCCAGGGTGAAGGATGTCATGGTCACGGCGCACCTGGCCGGCCGCTTCTACCGGCGGTGCGTCAAGACGGGCGAGCACGCCATGGAGTATGCCTCGGGGATTCCCGAGCCTGCGGACGACCGCGCGTGGGCTGCCCGCTACATTCCCGATCCGAAACTGGACAGACGCCTCGACGCGTTCCAAGACGAGCTAGGGACGCTGGCGGGCCTGCTCGGAGCCCTGGAGCACGTTGAGCGGGAGGAGCGGGTGAGGCGCCTGATGGACAGCTTCGTGTTGCCCATCACCAGGGCGAATCCGGTCATAGTTGAAGTGCTGGACAAGGCGCTCGGGATCCTCCGGACGGACGGGGAGTTCTTCAGGGGCACGGTCGAGTCCCTCTCGGCCGAGGCGGAGGCAGGGGGCCGGGTCCTCCGGGAGGGCGCCCCGTGCCCGGAGAGCCGCTTCAGGACCCTGGAGAGCGCGCTCCTGTCCCTGGCAAAGACGGTGCCGGGCGGCACGGTGGCGGTCGCCGGGTCGGGCACGGCATCCGGGGATCGGCCGGGCGGCGGCAGTGCCGCCCCCGCCGCCGGCGACCTGGGAAAGGGCGCCGGCGGTTCCGGGACAGGGGGCGGGAAGGCCGGGCCGGGCGTCCCGGCGGCTGGGAAGGGCCGTCAGAAGGCCAGTCCCCCCCGCGGGGGACGGCCCCCGGAGGCTGATCTCCCGACGACCGCCCTTCTTGTGGCGCGCTTCTTCGAGAGGGCCCTGAAGGCGGCCGAGGCGGCCTTGAAGGACCACAACGGGGCCGGTCCGGGAGCAAACCTGGTCCGTCTCATGGCCGAGAACTACGCCGTCTCCGGGCTCATCGGCGGAATGAGGCTTGAAAGCCATCTGGAACCGATATGCGAGCTCCAGAACGACGTCGTTTTTTCCATCATGGGCGGGACGGGCAGCAGGCTGCAGAAGACGCTCGAGGCGGCCGTGAGGACCCTCAAGAAGGGCGCGGCCGCCTGGGGCAGGGTCGTGGAGCGCCAGACGGCCGGGGCGGGCGGCTCCCCGCCGGAGGCGGGGGCCGGGGCCGAGGCGGCAGGGAGGCTCGAGGCGCTCGAACGCGAGGTCGTGAGGCAGACCGAGAGGTTCATGGTGCGGATTGACTGCGGGATAACCAGCGACATCGTAGCGCTCGTGACCCCGCCCGGGTGCGCCCCCGCCGTGGGGCCGCGCAAGGACTGCGCGGGCGGCTAACCGGGCTGGCTCGGTTTCCGGGAGCCGTCCGGGGCGGACGGGGAGCCCTGTCCGCGGCCTGCGCCCGCGCGGCGCGCCATGCCTCCCGGGCCCGCCGCATAGGAAGAGGGCTTTCTGGCCTGAGCAGAATTTGAAGGTGCAGGCGGGGTAAAACGGCAAGGAGAGCGTGCGGTTCGGTCGTTCCGATACCGGTTCCGCAATCGGGTGCCGCCGGAAGTCCAGGGGGGGAAGGGTTGCCCGGCGACATTGACGTCCTGGTCACGGCGCACATGGCCGGCAGCTTCTGCCGTCGGCGCGTCGACTCCGGAGGGGAGGCCTGGAAGGCCGCCTCTGGACATACCCCTTCCGGCCGCCGTCGGCGCGTGCGGCCCCCGACGGGTTCCCGGCAGTGCCAGTCTCGCCGACGGCCGTCCCGCCTCGGCCCTGGAATGCTGCCCCGCTGGGTTCCCCGACGATCTCGCGACGCTCGCATGCCTCTGCTCGGAGCACCGGGGCGCTTCACGGGGGAGGCCAGGGCGCGCGGCATGGCTGAAAAAGTCGCGCGGGCCTCTGCCCAGGAGGCTCCGGGCCTTGGGAAGGCTCTGGCCGGGGCGCTAGGGAGCCTCGGGAAGGACGGGGGGCTCTTCATGGGCACGGCCGAGCGCCTCTCGATCGGGACCGAGAACTAGGGCCCGGTCCCGGGTGGTGAGGGCCCGTGCGCGGAGGGCGCTCCCCTGCTCGAGGAGAGGAGTTCCTGCGGAAGCTTGCAAGGGGAGTGCCGGGCGGCACGTTGGCGTACGCCTGGCAGCCCCGGGAGCCGGTACAGGCGGTCGGAGCCTGCCCGCGCGGCGTCGGGGCCGGCCGCAGTCCCGTCACCGCCGCCGCGCGGACGGTTGCTGGCCTGCTCTCCCCTGGAAAGTTTCTGTCCACGTCTGGCAGCTGACAAGATCTTTCAAAGGGTTAGTCTGTCTGTCTTCCTGCATCTACCCTGAAGTTTATATAATAAAAGCGCCTAATTAGATTCTCTGTTTTGAAAGGCACCAAAATCGCCACACAAAAATTGAATTAAATTCTCGTGCCGAAGATGTTTGCCGCCTTCCGAGAGGCCCCTTTGAATGACTTCAGGGGGGCACCTGGTATGTTACAAGGGTCCCGGACGCTGCCGGAGGCGGCGCCTGGAGGCCTGGACGCAGCATGCGGGAAGGCCGGGCCCGCGGGCTGGCGCGGCGGGCGCCGTCTGCTTCGTCTGCGGGCACCCCTTGTTTCAGCCATGTTAGGAGGGGCCGTCCCGGGCCGCGGGGCAGTTGGATAGTTACGCGGTAGAAAACCATGGTGTAGTGTTATAAAAGACTATATTTCATGGAACTGTAGGACGTCTTCGGTCGCCAAGGCGCTCACCAGCGCGGCCCCCCCTTCCCCGAGAGAGTTTCCCGAAGCTTTGCAAGGTTCCGCGCTGGCCAGGAGGACTGCGAGAGCGGCTCTCCGGCTCCTTCCGCTTTATCGGCTCCGGTTCCTTCTCCGGTTCCGGCTCCTGCCGCAACTCCAGCTCCGCCTCCGGTTCCGTTTTCAGCTCCGGCCCCGGCCTCAGCTCCGGCCCCGGCCTCAGCTCCGGCCCCGGCCTCAGCTTCAGCTCCGCCTCCGGCCCTGCCGCCGTCCCCGTCCCCGTCCCCGCTTATGGCTTTTGCCGAAAGTTCTCCTAATCTCCCGAGCAGGTCCTCAAAGCCGGCCCTGGCCTCGGCTATCTGCCTCGGGAGTGCCTCCAGGCGCATGGCTTCGTAGGGGGACAGGCCGCCCGCCGAGCCCTTTGCGGCAAGCTCCGCCCGTTCGGCAGTCAAGGCCGCCAGGAGGCTCCCCGCAGCCCCGTAGTCCTGCCAGGCCGCCTCGTCCCGCGTGCCCGTAAAAAGGCTCGCCCCGCCGCCGTCGTTACCCTCAGACTTCCCGCCCGGCCCCGGCTGGCAGCCCCCGCCGTCGCCGCCCACCTCAATCCCGGCTCTTTCCGGCCTTTCCTCTTCGGCCCCGCCTCCCGCGGCCCTTTCCCCTTCGGCCCCGCCTCCCGCGGCCCTTTCCCCTTCGGCCACGCCCCCCGCGGCCCTTTCCCCTTCGGCCACGCCCCCCGCGGCCCTTTCCCCGCCTTCCCCGGTCCTTTCCCGCACGCTTTCCTCGCCCCCGCCGGACAAGCCTCCGGACGGGCCGCGGTCGGCCACAGTCCCCCCGCGGCGGGCCCGGCATGAAGGATGCAGGCTCCACAGCTCCTCGTCCTTCAAGAGCCCGAGCGCTTGGAGCGCCTCGGCGGGCCTCCCTTCGCCGGAGAGTAGCGCCGCGAGTTCCCGCAGGCGGCGCTCCCGTTCCGGGACGTGGCCGCGGCCCGGGCCCTTTTCGGGAGGCGGGGAAGGGTCGCGGGCTTCCCGGGCGGAGGAGACGGAGAGTTTCAAGAGGAATATCCCGGACGCGGCGTCCCCCCCCTCGGCGAGAAGGCCGCCCAGCGCCGCAGCGGCGTCCTGGGAGGGCGGGGCGGCGGGGCCGTTCTCGGCCGTTGCGTCGGCCAAAACGGAGACGAGCGCGGCCTTGGCCGTCCCGCGCTCCCCGGACCGGCGTTCGGCCTCCGCGAGCCCGATAGCGGCAGCCACGGTTTCGGGGCTGCCGGGGCCGAGGCTTTCCCCGGCGGCCAGGGCGGCTTCCCCGTACAGTTTAACCGCCAGGGCGCTGTCGCCCCCTTCGGCCGCCGCCGCGGCGAGGCCGAGCTTGGCTGCCAAGGCTAGGGGGTGCCCGGGGCCCAGGGGGGCGGAGTCCCTCAGTATTTTCGAAAGCGTCCTTCGCCGGGCGTCGGCGTCCCCCAGCGCACCCTGGACAGCCGCCAGGTCCGCGTAGGCCCGGAGGGCCTCGGGGTCGCCGGAGCCCGAGAGATCGGAGCGGCCTTCGGCGGCCGCGCGGTACGCGTCCGCCGCCCCTGCGAGATCCCCCAGCGCCCAGAGTTCCCCGGCCAGCCCGGAGAGGGAGTCCAGCGTGTCCGGGTGCCCCGGGCCTAGCAGTGACGTCCTCAGCTCGAGGGTTTCGGCGTGCGCCTCCCTCGCCCCCTCGCGGTCGCCCAGGAGCGAAAGGGCCCCGGCGAGCGCGGCCCTGGCTTCGACGGCCCTGGGGTGTCCAGCGCCCGCCCCGCCCTCGGCCCCGGCGGCGTCCAGGGCCGCTACGAGGACCTCCGCCGAGGCGGCGGGCCGGCCCAGTGCCTTCAAGGCCGAGGCCAGGGTGGTGGCGTAGCCCAGCGCGTCAGGGTGCCCGGCCCCCAGCGCGGCGGACGCCCCCTCGCTCGCCTCCCGGAGAAGGGAGGCGGCCCCCTCCAAATCGCCCGAGGCCGCCGTGACGGAGGCGAGGTTCCCGATGGCCGCGAGCGTCCTGGGGTGCCCGGGGCCCTGCGCCTCCCTGCGGGCGGAAAGCTGCTCCCGCATGAGATCCCTCGCCTTTCCGAGTTCGCCTTTCCGGAGCAAGGCCGCGGCGAGCGAGTCCCGGGCCTGGAGCGAGTAGGCGTGCCCGGGCCCCAGGGCGGCGGACGACGCCGAAAGCGCATCTTCGAGCGCGTATTGCGCCCCGTCCGGATCGCCCGCCGCCGCCAGCGCGTTTCCGAAATCGAGCATGGCCGCCAGCGCGTCGGGATCCCCGGGGGCCAAGGCCCCGCGGGCGAAGGCGACGGCGTCCGCGAGCAGGGCGACCGCAGCTTCCGGGTCCCCCGCCGCGGTCATGGCGGCCGCCACCGCGCGGGCGTCCCCGGCCGCCTCGGCGCATCCGGGGGCGGGGGACGCGAGGCACGAGCGCATTACCCCCGCGAGCTCCGGGGAGGCTCCCAGCCGGTCGCCCGCGGCGGACATGGCGAGGGCCAGGGCCCTCCGCGCCGAAAGCGCAAGGGGGTGCCCGGCCCCGAGCGCGCCTTCAGCTCTCCCACTGGCGCCCTTCAGCCCAGCGAGAGCCCCCTCGGGGTCGCCGGCCTCCGTCCGTAGCCTCAAAGCCGTCTCCCGCGCGAACAGCGCCTCCTCGGAGTCCGGGCCCGACGCCTTCTCCAGGGCCGCGGCCGCCGCCTCGGCCGGATCGGGGACGACGACCGAGCCCCGGCCTCCCGCGAGCCTCATGCGGTACATGCGGGCCCTCGCCGCGTGCGCTCTGGGATCCTCCGCCCCGTAGGCCTCCGCCGCTCCGGAGGCAAGCTCCCGCCAGGCGTCTTCAGCTGCGGGGGCGTCCGCCTTTACCCCGGCCGCGCGTGGAGCGCCGGAGTCGTCCGCGCCGCCGCCCCCGCCGACTTCCCGGGCAGGGACGCCTCCCCCCGCGCCGTCGCTCCCGGCGGCAACCCCGGCCACCTCCGCGCCCGCGGGCATTTTCCCCCCGGAAGGCCCGCGGATCGCCGAAAGGGTCTCGGCGCGGGCCCTCAAGGCCTCCAGGGCGGGGTCCATGGCCTCGAAGCCCCAACCCGGGAGCCAGGGGCCGTAAGCCGCGGCGCGATCCGGTGCGCCCTCCGGATCGGGAGCCGCCCCCGTTTCGTCGGCTGGCCGTCCATAGTCGGCTTCCGCAGACGGCGGCTGGAAGGCGAGGGCCGAGGCAAGGATCAACGCGAGCCCGAGCGGGGCGAGGGCGGGCAGAGCGGAGCGGGGAGTGCGCGGGGAGGCTTGTGGGTCAGGCATCGGAGTTCGCTCCTGAGTGGATCCGGTGAAGCCGGCGATGCGCTGAAGGCGGCTGGGCCGGCGAAGCGGTGCAGGCGGCGAATTCGGTTAAGTCGTTGGGTGAGGCGAAACGGCGGAGGAGGCGAAGCGGCGGAGGAAGCGAATGCGGCAAAGAACGGGAAGGCTAGGGGCGTCTGGATCATAATGATCCGGCATGCCTTGAGCCGCCGCAGCAGGGGAAGGGGCTTGCGTCGATCTCGCGGAATAGGCGGGCATCAAGGCGGTTATTATCCTAACGCCCCGGCCCGCCGTCAAGCTCCCCGGACGCGACGAGGCGGTTCGCCTTGTTTCGTCGGGCGCCCCAAGCCGCGTCGGCCGTACCTGCGGCGACCGGGGTCAATGGCCGCTTACCGGGGCGCGCTGGGAGTCGTCAGGCTGGACCCGCCGGGAAAGGGGTTTTCCGGGCCCTGACGCGGCTACGGGCGGGCGAAGCCTCGTTTCGCGGCCAGGATGCCCGGGCGGGCGGGATCAAGGCTTTCCGGCGGCCCGCCGATGCTGATTCCGCTGCGAGAACCCAGCCGCCACCCGCGAAGAAGAATGCCCCACGAGGGAGGGGAGGGCTATCGCCGCCCGGGCGTCTGACCCGTCCGCCTCCGCCGCATCCCGTTGGCCATCCTTCACACGCCGCCTCCGCCGCATCCCCTTGGCCCTCCCCCCCACGCCGCCTCCGCCGCATCCCCTTGGCCCTTCCCCCCACGCCGCCTCCGCCGCATCCCCGGTTTCAACGGCCCCGATTGGCGGAAGGAGGGGGCAAGGACGCTCAACTCCCCCTTCTTCAAGAGCCCCAGGACGGCGAGCGCCTCGTAGGTCCTGCCCTCCCTCACGGGAAGGTCGAAGAGCCTCATGTAGCGGAGCTTCGCGGCAGCCTGGCAACCTCGCCTCGTCTGCCGGTCCATCGAGGCGAGCGTCGCGCGCGCCCTATGGGCGGAGTCCGCGGATATCTTGAGGAAGAAGAAGCCGGAGGGGAAACCACCGTCCTTGGCGAGCGAGCAGTCCAGACCGTCGGCCGCCTCGGAGGCCATTGGGTGGTCCCGCCCGAAGAGCCTCGTCGCGGCTTCCGGCACGAAAGCGTAACCCTCGGCCGCCCCCGGTAGTCGCCCGCGTCGAAGCGGGCTGAAGAAACGTTCGCGGCGGACAGGAGAGTGTCCGGGAGCGCTTAGCCGAGCGCTGCCTTCCTCGCTTCCAGCACCTCGGAGTGGATCCTCACGGCGGTCTCGCGGTCGCCCGGCTTGAAGGCGGAAACGGCCAGGTTGCCCTTGACGGCGAGCGCGGACGGATGGCCCGGGCCCAGGGCGGCCTCCGAGCCCGATAGGGTCCCGGCCAAGACCGCGTTCCCCCCGGCGGCGCCCCCCAGCGCGGTCATTGCCGCGGCCAGGTCGTTCAACGTCCTAAACGCGTCGGGGCGGAACGTCCCCTGCGCCCTCGCACTGGCGCCGGCCAGCTTCCGGCAGGCGTCCCGCGCCAAGGCGCGGTCGCCCAGCCGGGAAATGGTCCAGGCCAGGTTGGCCGCCGCCGTCAGGGTCGCGTGATGGTCGGCCCCGAGCGCGCGGGCGAACGGGGGGAGCGCCCGCTCCTGGAGCGCCTTCGCGGCCGAGGGCTCTCCCAGCTCGGCCGGCGTGAGCGCGAGGGTTGACATCGTCTCCAGCGTCTCGCGGCGCTCCGGGCCCAGGATCCTCTCCCGGCCGGCGGGCGTCCGCTCCAATGTTTCGCGGGCGGCGTTGTGCTCGCCGGTGCCGAACAGGGCCGAGGCCAGGAGGTTGCCGCAGGCGAGCGAGTCGGGATGCCCGGCCCCCGCAGTCATGTCCGAAGCTTCGCTGGCCCCCTCGAGAAGGCGCCTCGCCTCCGCGAGTTCTCCCAGCGCCTGGCTCGCCGCGGCGAGTTTCGCGGCCGAGGCGAGCCTGGACGGGTGCCCGTGGCCCAGTTGGCGGGCGTCGGCCTCGCGGACGCGGGCCAGGAGGGCTTTCGCGTCCCGGAACTAGCCCAGGCCGTATTGGGCTGCGGCCAGCCAGCCGGCCGGCCGCCTCCGCCGTCTGGGGACGGGCCGGGCACAGGACCCTCCCGTCCGCATTGAACGCGGGGCCGAGGAGTTCCTTGGCCCCCCCGGGGCCGTCGGCCTCCCTCCCTCCCTCCCTCCCGGCCAGGCCGAGGCGGGCCGTTGCGGCGAGCTCCTCGCGGCTTTCCGGTCCCGGACCCGCCGCGAGGAGCGCCAGCGCCAGGGAGAGGCTTTCGAGGCCCCCCGCCGCGTCGCCGGCCCCCAGCATGGCGTAGCCCAGGTTCCCGTCAGCCTCCGCGACCTCGCGGCTTCCGCGCCCGAAGG
>JAIRZX010000596.1 GCA_031267005.1 Deltaproteobacteria bacterium | reverse complement strand
GATTGGCCCTGACAGGTTCGGATTGGCCCGGATTGGCCCTGACAGGTTCGGATTGGCCCGGATTGGCCCTGACAGGTTCGGATTGGCCCGGATTGGCCCTGACAGGTTCGGATTGGCCCTGACAGGTTCGGATTGGCTGAAAGGCGAGGACGATAGCCACCCGTCGTCCCCCCAAACGGCACGACTAATCCGAGGGTCATTGCAGGCATGCCGGAAAGGATCTTCGGAGTTCGAACCGGAAGCTTACCCAATCTCGCGGCGTGGAATCCGATGTTGCGCTCCAAGCCGGTTCCGGCCATTCCCGCCCTTCCCCGGCTCAGTCCGGTGCCGGATCCAAGAACCCCCGAAAATTGTTTTGGAATTAATATTTTTTGGACTAAAGAGTCCTTCATTATGAGGTATATATCAATATTCTTTTAAGTTATTGAGAAGCTGCAAGATTAATATTACGAATATTTATAATTTTTATGCATATAGAATATTCAAAAATATTATAACATAGTTTCCTGGGGCTCAAAGCCGCGCCAATTCTAATCCCCGCGGGTCCGTGGACAGGCCGGTCCTCCCGCCGCCCCCTAAGCGGAAGGCGGGGCGGCCGTTGACAAGCTCGGCGATGTCTGGTAAATCAAATCGTACTTATGTGTATCGATATACCAATATCGATTTGACCGAGGACGGGAACCAATGGCGGAACTCAGGCCCATCTCCATAATGCTCTACAAGCGGCTTCTTAGCTATCTCAGGCTCATCAAGCAACGGCCGGAGGGGAGCCCGGACAACATATCGTCCGCCACGATAGCGCACGCGCTCGGGTTAAACGACGTCCAGGTCCGCAAGGACCTGGCCTCGGTGAGTTCGGGCGGCAAGCCCAAGATAGGTTACATCACCAAGGACCTCGTGTCCGACCTGGAGCATTTCCTGGGGCACGACAACTGTTCCGAGGCGGTCCTGGTAGGCGCCGGGAACCTCGGGAAGGCCCTCATCTCCTACGAGAACTTCGAGAACTACGGGCTCAAGATCGTCGCCGCCTTCGACGCCGACCCCAGGCTGGTCGGGACTTCCTTCAAGGGCCTGGACGTCTTCTCCGCCGAGCGCATCCCCGATCTCTGCCGCAGGCTCAAGGTGCATATAGGCATAATAGCCGTGCCGGCTGCCCGCGCCCAGCAGGCCTGCGACGCCCTCCTGGAGGGCGGGATCATGGCGGTGTGGAACTTCGCGCCGGTGAACCTGCAGGTCCCCGAGTCGGCCGTGGTCCGCAACGAGGACATGGGGGCGTCGCTCGCGCTTCTCATGAAGAGCCTGAAGGAAAAGATGTCACCCCCCGGCGAGAACGCCCGGACGGCGCGGCCCGGCCGTCGACGCCCGTGACTTTTCCTGGGCCGCCGCCCGAGGGGTCCTCCGGCCCGTCCCGCCCGCCGGCATGCTGGCAGGCCCGAACGGCCCGCCGGCACGCGGGCAGGCCCGAACGCCCAGCCCGTACGCGGTCAGTCCTGTTACGCCATACGCTTTCCGGCCGTACCGGCCAGGCTTCACGGCACCGCGTTTGCCGCGCGACCGCGGCGCTTTGGCGCGCGACTGCGGCGGAATAATTTCCTCATGCACCCGTCGCGGAAATTTTTTGGCCCGTTTTCTGCGGAGCCGTAGCGCCCAGCGGCCGCTAACCGTTCGGAAGCCTTTGCGGCACGTCTTCCCGCGCGATACCGCCCCCTCTTTTTCCGTCTTTCCCTTGCCGACGCCGCCGCGGCGCCCCTCCGCAATTCCTTTTCCCGGGGCGGCCTTTCAAGCGGCTCCCTCATTTTTTTCGCGGCGCCGTTTTGCGAATCGCGCCCGGCGCGCTATACTTTTTCTGGGGATGATGTTTTCGGGAAAAACCCCGGAATCCCCCCCGAGCGCCGCCAGAGCGGCCTCGGACTACGCGTAAGGCCGCGCCCAGACTGGCCCGGCCCGAACATGCCCGCGTCCGCGTTTCGCGGCGCCGGCCAGCTCCAGTTCCCGGCGCGCCGCGCCTCCCGTTTCGTTTCGTAATTGCGCGCGGCTCTTCCCACCGCGCGCGGTACGCCGCCCGCGGGCCGGGCCCGCGGGCTTTCAGCGGGACGCAGCCCCGCCTCAAGGAAACAGGCAAGTGACACAGAATCCGACAACGGACGGAAGCGACCGTCCGGATACAGACGGTCGCCGCTGCCCGGCAGGCGAGCCAGCCGGATCCGGGGCGGACGCCCCGGGCGAGGTTGACCGCCTTGTAGCCAAGGCCGGCGAGGCGCTGGCAGCCTACATGGACATGACCCAGGAGCAGGTGGACTCGGCCGTCCACGCCATGACCCTAGCTGGCCTGGCCCGCCACCTGGAGCTCGCGAAGATGGCGGTCGAGGAGACCGGGCGGGGCTTGGTCGAGGACAAGGTCATAAAGAACATGTTCGCGACCGAGTACGTCTGGCACAGCATCAAGAAGGAGAGGACCGTAGGTGTCGTGGAGGAAAACGAGATAGAGGGCTACTCCGAGGTGGCCGAGCCCGTGGGCGTCGTCGCTGGGGTCACCCCGGTCACGAACCCCACCTCGACCGTGCTCTTCAAGTCGCTCATCTGCGCCAAGACCAGGAACCCCGTGATCTTCGGGTTCCACCCGGCCGCCCAGCGCTGTTCGGCCGAGGCGGCGAGGACCGTCATGGAGGCCGCCGTCCGAGCGGGGGCGCCGGAGGGCTGCGTCCAGTGGATTTCCAGCCCCTCCATGGACAAGACCGGCGAGCTCATGCGCCATCCGGGCGTTTCTCTCGTACTCGCCACTGGCGGCGCCGGCATGGTGCGGGCCGCCTACAGCGCGGGCAAGCCCGCCCTGGGCGTGGGGCCCGGCAACGTGCCGTGCTACATCCACGAGTCCGCGGAACTCCGGAGGGCCTGCACGGACTTGATGATATCCAAGACCTTCGACAACGGCATGATCTGCGCTTCCGAGCAGGCCGTCATAGTCGACAGGGCCGTCCAAGCCCCCTTCGAGGAGTTCCTGTCGCGAAACGCCTGCCGCTTCATGAGCCCGGACGAGACCGCAAAAGTCACGGCCTTCCTGTTCCCTCAGGGGGGAAGGGCCTTGAACGGCAGCGCCGTGGGGCAGAGCGCCTTCTGGGTCGCTGAGAAGAGCGGGTTTTCTGTCCCGCCGGACACCAAGATCCTCCTGGCGCCGCTTCCCGGGCCCTCCCTGGACCACCCTCTGTCGCTTGAGACCCTCATGCCGGTGCTCGCCTATTTCACGGTAGCGGGCGAGGATGAGGGCTTCGCCTGCGCTAAAAAGATGCTGGAACTGGGCGGGCTGGGCCATTCCGCCGTCATCCACGCCTCCGACGAGCGCGTCTGCGCGCGCTACGGCGAGGAGATGAAGGTGGGCCGCGTCATCGTAAACAGCCCCTCCTCCCAGGGGGCGATAGGCGACATCTACAACGCCAACACGCCGTCCCTGACGCTGGGATGCGGCTCCTTCGGCCGCAACTCCACCACCTCCAACGTGTCCAGCGTCAACCTGCTAAACAGGAAGCGGATAGCGCGGAGGCGCAACAACATGCAGTGGTTCAAGATCCCGCCGCGCATATACTTCGAGCGCGGGGCGGTCCAGTACCTGGAGAAGATGCCGGGGATAAGGAAGGCCTTCATCGTGACCGACAGGGCCATGGTGGATCTGGGCTACGTCGACAAGGCGCTCTATTACCTGAGGAAGCGCCCCGACAGGGTGCATTCATTCGTCTTCTCCGACGTCGAGCCCGACCCCTCCCTGGCCACCGTCCGCCGCGGGGTGGACGCCATGAACCAATTCGCCCCGGACGTGATTATCGCCCTGGGCGGCGGCTCGGCCATAGACGCCGCGAAGGGCATGTGGCTCTTCTACGAGCACCCGGACACGGACTTCGACGGCTTGAGGCTCAGGTTCCTGGACATCCGCAAGAGGGCCTTCCACTTCCCGAACCTGGGGAAGAAGGCCAGCATGGTGGCCATTCCCACCACCTCCGGGACCGGGAGCGAGGTCACGAGCTTCTCCGTCGTGACCGACAAGGAGCGCGGGAGCGTCAAGTACCCACTGGCCGACTACGAGCTCACCCCGGACGTCGCCATAATCGACCCGCAGTTCGCCGACACCATGCCGCCCTCCATCGCCGCGGACACGGGCATGGACGTGTTGACGCACGCGATCGAGAGCTACGTGTCCGTGCTCGCCTCCGACTACACGGACGGCCTCGCCGTGAAGGCGGCCGAGCTCGTCTTCGGCTACCTGTTCCGCAGCTGGCGGGACCCGGAGGACCGCGAGGCCAGGGAAAAGCTCCACAACGCCTCCTGCATAGCCGGCATGGCGTTCTCGAACGCGTTTCTGGGCATAAACCATTCCCTCGCCCACAAGCTTGGAGGCGAGTACCGCATCCCGCACGGCCGGGCCAACGCGATACTGCTGCCGCACGTCATAGCCTACAACTCCCGCGCGCCCGAGAAGTTCCCAGTCTTCCCCAAGTACGGGGAATACGCCGCCGCCCCCCGCTACGCCGAGCTCGCGAGGAGGCTCTCGCTCTGGGACGGCTCGCCCGACGCGGATCCCGAGGCCGGGTGCAACGCGCTCATTGGGGCCGTCCAGGGGATGAACGCGAGTTTGTCCATTCCGGCATCCATAAGGGATTGCGGCGTGGAGGAGAAGGACTTCCTGGAGAAGCTCCCCCTGCTCGCCGAGAACGCCTTCGAGGACCAATGCACCACCGCCAACCCCCGCTACCCCCTGATTAAGGATCTCGCTGAGATTTACCGCAGGGCCTACTACGGCGAGGAGCCTCATGTTTAGACGGCCCCGGGGCCCGGGGAGCCGGCGGCGGGGGACGCCCCCCTTGCCGCTCCCCGGGCC
>JAIRZX010000575.1 GCA_031267005.1 Deltaproteobacteria bacterium | reverse complement strand
GTAGGAGTAGTAGGAGTAGTAGTAGTAGGAGGAGTAGGAGTCGGAGTAGGAGTAGTAGTAGTAGGAGGAGGAGTAGGAGTCGGAGTAGGAGTAGTAGTAGTAGTAGTAGGAGGAGTAGGAGTCGGAGTAGGAGTAGTAGGAGGAGGGGGAGGAGGAGGAGGAGGAGGAGGAGGAGTAGGAGTAGGAGTAGCAGCAGGAGGATAAGAAGGAGGAGTAGGAGTAGGAGTAGCAGCAGCAGGATAAGAAGGAGGAGAAGAAAAAAATAGAAGCGGCGGCGTCGCGAGAAGAGGACGCGGCGGAGCGGAGGCAACGCGGCTTAAAGCCGCCGTCCCTCCTTAAGGCGCAAGCCGAGAGGCGCGGGAACCGTGCCCTGGAGCCCTAACTCGCGCCCCCATCAAACGGGAGGCTTCCCGGGCTCTCCCGGTGCCGCTTCCGGGGCCGCCTGGGCCGCGGCCTCCTTGACCGCCATAGGCGGGGCGTTCGCGGCGCTCATTACCCGGCCCCACCCGAGGAGCTGGCCGCGGGTGGCCTCGACGCCCTGGCCGCTCTGGTCCTGACCAACCATGGACAGGAAAATGAGCTTGTCGGCCATCTGGTAGACGGCGGCGGCCACGTAGTTGTCGCTGCGGCCGCCTCCGAGCTTGAAGGAGGCGAGCACTCCGATGCCTAAGGAGGAAGGCGTCCTGTGGAAGACCCTGGAGGCGTCGCCCAGCCTGTAGGTGAAGTCCAGATCGGTCCCGAGCTTCTTCGTCAGCGCCGCGTTGGCCCTGTTCTCCAGCCCCACGGCTATGAGCCTCGTGTTGGTGCCTAGCGAGAACCAGCTCACGTAGCGCTTGATCTCCTTGGCCGTACGGGGCCCGTCGTAGCTCCGCTCGCTCATCCTGCGCGGCACGCTCACGAGCGCGATGTTGGGCACCTGGCGGTACTCCCCTTTGACCATGGCCTCGCAGAAGTCCCTGTACAGGTCAGGATCGGCGTAAGCGGCCAGCACCACCAGCTTGAAGCGCTCGTTCATCTGGTAGAGGAACCGGTCGCCCGCTGCGCACAGCCCGAACACGGGGGCCATGCCCTCCGGCGGTATGAGGTTCACGTCGAAATCCCCCACGTGCCCGACGGAGGACCCTTCGGGCGGCGGATCGGCGGCCGTTGCGGGGCCTGCCGTCGTCAACCCTGCAGCCGCCAGGACGGCAAGGGAGAGCGCTGCAAAGGCGGAAGAGGTAAGGCAAGCCATTTCATGCTCCATGATGCTCGGGCGACCCCGCCAGACGCAGGCGCCGCCGCGGGGGAAACGACCCCGCGCGGGGCGCGGGGCGCTTTGGAAAGCCGTATCGGGCGCGCCTAAGGAGCCCCTTCATTTATCGAGGCCCGCGCCTTGGCGCCCTCCGGAGTTCTGCGGACGGAACGGCAAGGCGGACTGGCAGACTGGCAGGTGGGCCGGGCAGGGCTGCCGGGACGGGCAGGGTTGGCCGGACCGACTATCAGCCAAAGTCCGCGTCCTGGGTTCTTGGCCCTTGCGGGCGAAGTCCCGAGACTCTGGATGGGGCCCAGGAAATCCCCGGCAGGGCGCCTGGCCCTTCCGTCCCCAAAAACCAGCCCCGCAGGATCCTGCGGGCGCCCCGATTAGCCCCGGAACCGACCCTCCCGAAAGGATACCACACAACTGGAACCCGCGCACATGTTGGCTTTCAGTATTTATTCAGTCCCCTTCCGGAACCCTTCCAGGCCCCGCTCATCCTTCGCTGGCGCCGTGGGCATCCCAGGTCTCCGTAAACCCTGGGCGCATCCCCGCCCGCTCCTTCCCGGGCCCCGCACGGTACTTCCCGGGCCCTTCCCCCGGACCTTGCCAGCCCGCGTTTGCCTGTCCGTACCCGGACTGTCCCTGCTCCTTGCCCGGACCTTCCGAGCATCTCGCCCGGGCTTCCGCCCCCCGGCCTGTGATTTTCCCCCGTTCTCCCGTAAAATGTCGCAAGGGAGGTGCGACGCATGACTCCAGACAATAGCATAAACCGCGCCAGGGTCTTCCGTCCAAGCCCCGCAGGGAGCTGGTTTCTTTTCGTGGGGGTCCTGATGGGTCCAGCCATCGTGATCTTCGACAGGGACCCCCAGGGGAGGACCATGCTGTGGTACGTCATGACGGCCTTCTTCATAGCGCTCGTCCTCCACCGGGCCGGCACGAGCTACCGCATGGACGAGAGGTCCTTGACCATCCGCCGCTGGTGGGGCCTCCTGGGAGACGTTGTCATCCCGTACGGGGAGATCTCCCAGGTTGAGGTTAAAAGGAGCCTCGCCGCAACCGTTTCGGGGAGGGGGCACGTGCTGGTCGCCACAGGAGGGGGGGCCTGGGAGCCCATCCTCTCCCAGAAGGATCCTGAGGCCCTGCAGAGGGAGCTGGAGCGCCTCAGCGGCGAGGCGGCGGTCCGCGGCCCGGGCTTCGGGGGGGACGCCTACGGCGGCGGGGACGCCGATTCCGGGGAAGGACCGGACGACGAAGGCCCGAGGCTGGACGCCGACAACGCCGCCGAGACCGACACCGGCAACGGCGGCCCGGTGGAAACCGGGCCCAGCCTGGACGCCGACGCGGAGGTCGACGGCGGCGCCCAAGACGATGACGCCCCCCCGGAAACGCCGTCCCTCGGAAAACGGCAGACGGAAGACGGGGCGTAAGCCTTGCGCCGGAAGCCGTAACGGTTAAGCCTTGCGGCGGATTGCCGCCGGAGTGGACGGCGGGCCAGGCTAACCGGGCCGGTTGCCGGACGGCTGACGGAAAACCGTTCAGCACGGCAACTCGTTAGCCGCCAAGCCGCCGTTGGCCGTTCTGGCCGTCATGGCCATTTTAGCCGCCCTGGAACTTCCGGCCTTTCCGGCGCTTACGGCGCTTCCGGCCCTCACGGCATTTCAGGCCTGCCGGGCCGATAAAGCTTCCAGCCCGCCAGCAAGCCGGGACGCTGGCGGCTCAGACGCCAGCCAGCCAGCCGGGCACAAGCTAGGGTTTCCCTCACGGCATTCCCGGCCCTGGCCGCCTCCCCTTCCCGCCCAAGGCGGTTTCCTGACCCGGCGGCGCCCCGCCGCCGGGGCGGAGGTTCCGCCCGGCCGCCGGCGGGACCTCAACCCGCGAGCCCGGCGGGGCCTCGGCTTGGCCGGACCCCTCCCACCCGCCATCTCCGCCGTCCCCCTATCGGAGCCTGAGCCATCGCCAAGGACTACTACAGCATCCTCCAGGTGAGCCCGGACGCCGACCAGGAGGCATTGAAGAAGGCGTACCGCCTGCTTGCCGTCCGCTGGCACCCGGACCGCAACCCGGGCTCCCGTGTGGCGGAAGAGCGCTTCAAGGCAATGGCGGAGGCCTACGCCGTCCTTTCCGATCCCAAGAAGAGGAGGCGCTACGACGAGCTGGGCCACGACGGTTTCGGGGGGGAGTTCGACCCCGAGGAGATCTTCGAAGGCTTCGATCCCTCTTACCTGTTCAAGGAGTTCGGAATTCCGGACGACAGGGAGACCCTGGCCAGGCTCTTGGACCTTGACGGCGGGGAGACTCCCGATCCGGCGAGGATCACCGGCTTCTTCGGCGACTTCGGCCTGAAACAGGGCCCCAGGGCGAGGCCGGCCGTGGGCGGCAGGGACCTCGCGGTCCCCCTTTCGGCGAGCTTGAAGGAAGCCGTCTTCGGAGCCATGAAGCCGGCCGCCTTCAACTCCTCCAAGGGCGTAGTGAAAGTGATGGTGCGCCTCCCCCCGGGCACGAAGAACGGCGACGTGATAACCGTGCCCGGCAAAGTGCCCCCCCCGGGCAAGGGGCTGCCGGGGGACCTGAAGGTGACGGTCTCGGTCGTGCCGGACCCGGGCTTCAAGGTCGTCGGCCGCGACATCGTGACTTCCCTGAAGCTCAAGCGCTCCGAACTCGCCTCCGGCTGCCGCCCTTCGGTAGCCACCCTGGACGGGAAGACCCTAAGGCTCGCCGTCCCCCCCGGCACAGCCCAGGGCGCAAGGCTCAAGGCCGCTGGCCACGGCGTCCCCTCCAGGACGGGCAGGGGGGCGCTCATCGTGACCATTGAAACTTCAGGCTGAGGAGGCCTAACTCCGCCCGGGGGGAGAGTCTCCGGGCAGGGACGAAGTTCCCCGCTCCGGCTGGCGGCTCCAGCCGGGAGGGATACTCCGTCCCGGGACGGAGACGAGGATCCCGAAAACCCCGCCCCACCGTTGCGCGGGGCCCAAGCGCCGCCGAGGCTCATTTGGCCTGCCGTCCTGCCTTCCCCCGTCCGGAATTACTGCAAACCGGCCTTGCGGGCTTCCGCGCCTCAGGCGTTTCGGCCGTCCATGCCTTACGGCCCTACTGGTTCCGGACTTACGGCTTTCAAGCCTTGCGCCCCTTCGGATTCCGGCTTTCGGCTTTCAATCCTTGCGTCCCTTCGGATTCCGGCCTTACGGCTTTCATGCCTTGCGGCCCTTTCGCCCTTGCCTTGACCGCAAGCCCCCAGCGGGCTAGACTTGGCGGGCTTTCCGGCCTCGGGCCTCCCCCCGACCCGCTTCCCCGCCCCCCCCCTGTTTAACGAGGCCTTGCAGCCTTTTCCGGACCTTGCCGCCGGCTGAGAGCCGGACTGACGCCATAATCCCTTCCGCCGCCGCCAGCGCCCCTTTCCGGGAACCGGCCAGGCCCTTCCCCCGTACCGCCGCCACCTGACGCCAATCCCGCCGCCGCCGAGGTTGCCCCGGGAGCCTCCCGCCAATCACGGCGCGCCCCGGCGACCGGGCGGCCCCCGCTCCCGTCGGCGCGGGCCGTTCCGGCCAGCGGAAGGCCGCTTCTTAAGTGAGACCCATGTACAAAGGAAAGACCCTCGCCGTCGTCGTGCCCGCCTTCAACGAAGAGAAGCTCCTGGCCCGGACCGTCGGGACCATGCCGGACTTCGTGGACAAGATCGTCGTAGTCGACGACAAGTCCACGGACGGGACCGCCGCCGAAGCGCATAGGCTCGCCGCGGCAGATCCCCGGGTGCTGCTTATCTCACACTCCGTGAACCAGGGAGTGGGCGGGGCGATAGCTACAGGTTACAAGTGGGTCCGGGACGAAGGCATGGACATGGCGGCGGTAATGGCCGGGGACGGGCAGATGGATCCGGAGGATCTGCCCAAGCTGTGCGACCCGGTGGCCGCGGAAGGGGTGGACTACGCCAAAGGAAACCGCCTGGTCCACGGGGAAGCCTACAAGGCCATGCCCAGGGTGCGCTTTTTCGGGAACGCGGCCCTTTCGTTTTTGACCAAGTTCTCAAGCGGCTACTGGCACGTGGCGGACTCCCAGACCGGCTACACGGTCATAAGCAAGAGGGCCCTGGCCGCCGTCGACTGGGACGGCATGTACAAACGCTACGGCCAGCCGAACGACCTGCTGGTCCGCTTGAACGTCGAGGACATGCGGGTCAGGGACGTGCCGGTGCGGCCCGTCTACAACATAGGGGAAAAGAGCGGCTTCAAGCCGCGGCAGGTGCTCTGGCCTATCTCGAGGCTCCTTATCAGGATGTACATGTGGCGGCTCTGGAAGAAGTACGTGATCCGGGACGCACACCCGCTGTTCCTGTTCATCCTCACGGGGCTCTTCCTGTTCGGGCTCGGGTTCATGTTCCTATTGAGGCTCATCTACCTGTTCGTGAGCCAGGGGCAGATGCCGGAAATAACGCTCATAGTGTTCCTGTTCACCGTGTTCCTGGGGCTCCAGTCCTTCCTCTTCGGCGTCTGGATGGACATGGACCGGAACAAGGAGCTGAGATGAGATGAGATGAGAGGCGGGCCAGGCGGGGGTCGGCGGCAGCTTAAACGGTTGAAGCGATGCCGTCAGACGCGTGGCCGACGAAGGATGTCCCGGCGAAGGCGAGGCTGACTTCGGCAAGCCGCCCGGCAACTTATGCGCCTTTCGCGGCTGAACTGCCGGAAAATTCTGTTTGGAATAGGCCGTCTACACCTTGACGCAACCATAAACACCGGCAAGAGACAGGACCCACCGGAAAGGCAAGCCGCCTCGCTTTCAACGACCCCTTTGGAAACGCCTCCGCCGGTCTGGAGGGAAAGTTTCCCGGACCGCTTGCGGCAAGTATGGTTCGCGAACTTCCAGTTCTTCTAGGTCTCCACGCTCTTCACGCTCTTCACGTTCTGCTCGCTCTTCACGTTCTCCACGTTCTGCTTGTTCTTCTTGTTCTTCTTGAATTTCTTGAAGTTTTTGAAGTTCTTGAAGTACTTTAAGTTCTTAGAGTTCTTGGAGTTATTTGAGTCCGCGGGGCTCGCGGAGTTCTTGGGGTCAGCGGGGCTCGCGGGTTTCTTGGGGTCGGCGGGGCTCGCGGGTTTCTTGGGGTCGGCGGGGCTCGCGGGTTTCTTGGGGTCCGCGGGGCTCGCGGGTTTCCTGGGGTCGGCGGGGCTCGCGGGTTTCCTGGGGTCCGCGGGGCTCGCGGTTTTCCTGGGGTCCGCGGGGCTCGCGGTTTTCCTGGGGTCAGCGGGGCTCGCGGGTTTCTTGGGGTCAGCGGGGCTCGCGGGTTTCTTGGGGCTCGCGGGACTCGCGGTTTTCTTGGGGTCAGCGGGGCTCGCGGTTTTCTTGGGGTTCGCTGGGCTCGCGGGTTTCTTGGGGCTCGCGGGACTCGCGGAGGTCTTGGAGTTTTCAGAATTCGCGGAGTTCTCGTCCTCCGTTTTGTTCTTTTCCTTATTGTTCTCCGCCTTTTCCTTAATTGTAAGATGGTGCCTGTTTACGCGCTCTCCCTTGAAGAGAGTGTTCCAGGGCTCGGAAGTCGGCGGAAAGTCACCCTCGTCAGAGTTCCAGTCAAGGTTAACCTTGTCCCGCAGGATCCCTGAACTCTTCTTGATTCCTACCCAAACGTAGGGGATCGCAAACGGACGGATGTTTACGCGTACGCCGTCGTCGACGTCTGGGCAGAATGATGTTGGCTGCTCGTCGAACGTCTTCCACCGAACAAAGACGTCTAAAGGAGCATCGCCATGCATGATGAAATTAATTCTCTTCATTAATCCCTTGGCGCTCTCTTGCCTTGCTTTGGCCCCAGGCTCCTTGTTAGAAATGCCTATTTCCTGGAGCTTAACCCATCCTGCAATATAAACGTCATTCAAAGTACTAAGGAGCTGGCAACTAAGTTTATGGTAATTTATAAGGGCGGAGAAACCGTCTGGCCTGCCGTCCCCGATCTGCCAAATAAACGGACGGTTTTCGAAAGCGACGCAGTGCTCCTTGAAGAAGCCGTCCCTGAGCCAAGCTTGCAGGCCGCCATTCTCAAAGCCGACTGATTTTAGAAGCGAAGAAACTACCTCGTCGGAGAAGCCGTCGCCGTAGGAGGCAGCCAAGATGGCTTTGAGCCTGTCCGCAGCCTCCGCTTCTCCGGCTACCGCGGGAATACAGACTATCCCGTTCTCGGCTACCAGCCCGGGAGCCGACAGAGCCTCGCAACGGCTGACGAGCTCGCGCTGCTCGCCGCAAAGCTCCATCGTTTCGTCAAGCTCGGCCGGCCAACGATACCCCAGAAGGCGGGCGACGGCTACATGCAACACTGATTTGTCAAGCCGCCGGGGACCCGGCACGGTCCGCTTCAGTTGATCGTCCCACACGACAGACCCAAACGGGTGGCCGTGGAACAGCCACTGAGTCGGATCGTCGGAATAGGGTCCGGGCAACCCGTTAGGAAACTTCAAGCCGGCCTCAACGGTCCAACGGTCGGGGTCGAACGGTATAAACTTGTCGCGACCTTTGGCCTCCTCGATGATAGACAAGGCGTCCTCCCTGACGTGTTTGTATTCGAGGGAAGATAAATAGCACCAAAGGGCAGGGAGGTTACATTTATCGATTGGGCATATAGAAAGCGACTTATCGCTGTAAAGTTCGCCTGTGTACAGCGTGGCCTTAAACTCGTAAATGTTGGAAAGAACAACGCCCTTGGCCCCTAAATTCTTGTTGGATCGGCCCGGGTTGAGCATGTCAAGCCCCGCATTTTTCCAGTTGATTATCTTCATCCTCCCGGAATACAATGCCGAGTAAAGTGGCTTGGAAAAGATCGAGTAAGTGCTCAATTCATGATAAAGCCTCCATCCTGAATCCACTGAGGGCCTCTCCCAGAAATACCTCGTAAACCTTTTGTCGTCACCGGTATCTATTCCCGTATAGGCGACCGCATGCTCGAAACGTGCGGATTCTGCATGCAGGACGGCATGTTGACTGCCTTCGGAAAGTTCGAAAAGTTCAGAAAATTCGGAAAGTTCGGAAAGTTCTGACCGTTCGGAAGGTTCGGAAGGTTCGGAACGTTCGGAAAGCTTGAAAAATTCCGGGTCAGATGACAATTCTTCTTGCTTCTTCTTAAAGCTTTTATGGTATCCGAATATAGTCTCCTCGAGCTGATTGAATTTTAACAAAGGCGCTTTTCCAACGAACGCATCAAGCAATTCTGCGTATGATAAATTATTGATTTTACCAGTAATGATATTTCCCTTTTTGTTACCGACCAGGCAATCCTTGACGTTCAATACGTTTACGCGTTCAGGATCCTGGACGGCGCAAGATGCTCCGGAAACATCCACGCCGGAAACTTCCGAAGCGCCGTCCGGCAACTTGCCACGGCTGAAGATGGCCATAGCCGCATTCAATCCCGAGTCAGTATAATAATTTTCCTCCGCATCTCCAAGCTTTGCCACAATATGCCACTTGTTTCGATTAAGCATATTCAGCATAAATTTGGCATAGGGTACGGGCGCAAAGAAAACATTAGGAAGCACGATGGCGGCTGTCCCGCATTCCGAACGGAAATTTGCGATCCTCTCGACAAAAGACGGCGCGAGTTCACCTTCGGCATCCGGATAGCGCCGGAAAAAGCAATCCTTCAACTCGTCGGACTTCCCTTCTAGGCAATACACAGGCAGGTTAGCCACGACGAGCGCGTAACGCCGCGAGAGAAGCGAACCGGCTTTGGCCGTTTCTTTTGCCCAAACCGATCTTTCGCCGGAATAGCCGCTTGTCCCGATAGCCAAAGCCTTATCAAGAAGCGGAAATACGTCTTTCCAGCCGCAGCCCGAAACCCCCGCCCGCTCAAAGGCCGCCTCAGGATCAATAAGGCTCCCCAGCAACGAGGCGTCCTTGAACTGGGCGTGCATTTCCTTCAGCGCCGTCTCCAGCCCGGCGTTCTCTTCGGCAAGCCCCCGCCATTCTTCCTCCAGCGAGTTGACCGGCAACCCGGAACAGGCGACGTTTAACTCCGGCAACTCGCGGCAGCCGCCACCGCCCGGAAAGGTCCAGGCGGCAAACGTCAAGGCGAATTTAGCCAAATCCACGCAACGCCGGTCCACGTCAAGGCCGTGGACGTTCTCCCGCAAGACGGCGTCAACCGCCTCCGGCGCCTTAAGCCCTTCCAGTTTCATCCGCATGGGGACCAGCATCCGGAAAAGAGCTACCAGGAAAGTCCCGGCCCCGCAACACGGGTCCATGACCTTCAGCTCCGAGAGCTCGTCGGGCCAGGATTCAAACGTCCCTGCGGCCGGAGTCCAGACTCCTTCCTCCTGCGTAAACCTCAGGGTTGGCAGTTCCGTTCCGTCGGCGCTCAAATATCCGCGCAGCAGCGCCTCCGATTTCGCGGTTTTCCGATCATCGTCGCCGAGGCGCCTCGCGGCCCACCATGCCCCCAAGGTATTGTCAAGAAGAAATCCAGCGGCGATCGGCGAGGTGCTAACCTGGGTCGCCGCCCGAAACCATTCCGCGCTGGTCCGGGCCTTCCCCGCCGCGTCTTTCGGGAGAACGCTGCCCGCCCTCTCTCCGACGCTCCACGACTGGTAAAAAAGCCCCAAAATGCCGATATCTTTGAAAAGCTCCTGGGGAAATTGTTCCATGGCAGAAAAAATCTGGTCCTTGAACAATGGGGAGATGGTCAGCCTCAAGAAGGGGGACTCGGAACGGATGATCTGCGGGAGCATCCTGGCGGCAAGACGCACCGCCATCTCCCATCCTATGGTTTGGCCGCCCTGCCCTTGCGGCATTTGCCTGTTTAGGCTTGCCTCTCTCAGCCGCCCGTCTCCGGACGGAAGCTTCATGAGGCCTTTTGCCATAAGGAACCTGGTGAAGAGCATGCGGTGCCAATACTCGTACGCGGCCTCTCCCCTCACCCCCGCCAACACCTGGAGCTTGTCGTCCTTGAGGATATCCCCCTGCTGGCTTCCGTGCGTCCAAATCCTGGCCAGAAGCTCGCTTTCCTTATGCCCCGCGCCAGGGTCGCCGGACGCGAGGCTTTCCACGAGTCCCTGCATAGACTGCGTGACGGCGGTCTCGGTTTTCTTTCGGACTTTCCGCACTAAACTGACGTATTTGGCTATGGGCTCTTTGTCCGTATGGTCCATCCTGTGATCCTTCAGATTAGATAATATAAAAGGTGAAATCTGCTTGACAGCTTGCTTGTTGGCTGGTTTAAAAATTTCCTTGAAGGTTGCGAACCTGTTCGGCCCGCTGGAAACGGAACTCTCCGAATCAAACAGCCGTCCCGCCGAACTCCTCTTCGTCGCCCAGACTGCCCTTTTCCCTTCGCCGCCGCCGAAATCTAACTCGCCAGGCGGCGGACTCGTCCAGAGTCCCGACAGGCATGTGGTTTATACGGCATGTCGAGCGCACGGAGTCGCTGGCACCCCAATTCGGCCTCATGCGACGATGTTCCCGAATCCACCGCATGTTGCCAAATCGCTTAACGTCCTTCCAGTTCAGGCTTTCACGGGAACTCTCCTTATGCCTGCCAGGAGAATCCCCCCCGGCTCCAGCTTCCGTTCCGGCTTCCTCTCCGTCTCAGGCCCAGGATCAGGATCAGGATCAGGATCAGGATCAGGATCAGGATCAGGATCAGGATCAGGCCCAGGATCAGGATCAGGATCAGGATCAGGCCCAGGATCAGGATCAGGATCAGGATCAGGCCCAGGATCAGGCGGCGTTTCCCGGCGTACAGGGCTTCTTCGTGTCTTAAAGGGGTATAACTGCCGTAGCTGCCGCCTTGAAAATGCCGCAGGAGTCCACAAGCAATAAGCGCGAGCTTATAGCCCAGGGTCGGAATGCCGAAGTCGCCATCATGCTAAGGACGGACCCCAAGGCCGAAGCCCCGGGCCGGAACGAGGCATGCTTTCTTGCAAAAACGGAAGATTTTTAAATCTTATGCCGCAACGCTTCTAGACGTCGCCCCGACGCTGTCCCCTTGGCAGGCTAAGTCGCCTGGCCCTTAGGCCCCTTGGCCTCGCCGCAGAGGGGATCCGGTCCCCTGAGCTCCGAGAAGCCGGCGAACAGCGTCTCCTTCTCCTCGGGTATCAGCTCGGTCTGCGCCTCGGCGTAAAGGCCTTTGCCCGAGAGGAGCTTCTCGGCCGTCACGGAGGCTCCGTCGCAGGATGCCCTCGCCTTGGCCAGGAGGCTCTCGGGGGTCATGACGTCGTTGGGCCAGCACAGCGCCGCGCCGAAGAGAGGCGCCTTGGCCCCGGCGAGCCCGCCGCCCTCCGCCAGATCGTGCCCGAGCCTCTCCACGAGCCTGCCGGCACGGGAGGGGTTGACCCTCGGCATGATGACGGCCGCTTCCCCTGGTCCCAGCCTGGAAGGGAGATCGATCTTCCGGAGCCTCTCGAGCAAGAAGCCCGCGAAGAAGCCGGGAAGGCCGCCCTCGAACGAAATGACCAGGAGCCCCAGGGGCTTTTCGGCCTCCAGGGAGCGGGACATCTCGTACTTGAGGGAGAGCTCGAAGTGCTCCTCGCGGTAGAAGCCGCTCTCGGGATCCAGGCAGGGGTGCCCTGCGTACGGGCGCCGGGAGCTGGCGTGGCGGGTCGGGACATGGCCCTCCGGGGCTCCGGACTTCCGGGCATCGGCCTCCGGGGCTCCGGGCTTCCGGGCATCGGGCTTAAGGGCGGTTGGCGAGTCGGAACCGGCGAGCTTGCCGTCCTTTGCCTTCATGCCGGCCTCCCTGGGGGAAGATGCCGCGCGGGCGGCTTTCCCGGAGGGGGAGGCATTCGCTGGGGGGGACTCCGGGCCCTTGCCGTCAGCGGCCCTGGGCGCTTTCGGCTTAGGGTTGTCGGAGGTCGGGCCTTTCTGGGGCATGGGGCTTGCTCCGGCGCCTCGCCCTCCTCCCCGGCTGGCGGCGGAGGCGGGCTCCCCGGAACGCGGAGGGCCGCGGGGGCCCTTCGGTCCGGCAAGGAGGCTTGCGTTTGGTGCGGGGCGGCGCGGGCCGCGCTCTCGGCGTTGGCTCTGGGCCGGGGGCTCCCGGCGGTACTTACCGGTCGGATTGGCTGGGCTTAGGACATGGGGAGTGAGTTCGGGAAAAAGGTGGAGTGTATGGGTATGGGGAGTGAAAAAAGCCTGCCTGGGGAATTTCCGGAACAAGGCGTCCCGGAAGGCCCGGGGCAGTGGGCCAGGCGCCTAGACTAAGTCCAGTATTGCCTGGGGCATGTTGCGGAGGGAGACCACCTTGTCCACGCAGCCGGTCTTGATGGCCTCCTTGGGCATCCCGAAGACCACGCAGCTGGCCTCGTCCTGGGCCAGGGTCTTCGCGCCCGCCTCCTTCATGATCTTGATGCCGTCGGCCCCGTCGGAGCCCATGCCGGTCAGCACCACCCCTACGGCGTTGGCGCCGGCGTACTTGGCGACGGACTTGAAGAGGGGATCCACGGCGGGGCGCTGGTGGTGGACCATGGGCCCGGTCTTGACCTCCACGTAATAGCGCGCCCCGGAACGCCGCAGGAGCATGTGGAAATTGCCGGGGGCGATAAGGCAGGTGCCGGGCAGGACCGAGTCGTTCTGCGCGCCCTCCCTGACGTTTATGCGGCAGATGTCGTTCATGCGGTCGGCGAAGGACTTGGTGAAGTTAGGCGGCATGTGCTGGGCCACCACGATACCGGGGGTGTCGGGGGGGAGGCGGGTGAGTATCTCCTTCAAGGCCTCCGTCCCGCCAGTAGACGATCCTATGGCGACCACCTTGTTGGTGGTCTCTGTGATGGCCCTTCTCGCGGAGGCCATGGGCCCTCCCGACGCCTGGCGCTTCATGACCCTGGCGTGCGAGGCGGCGCGGATCTTGTCGGCAAGCTGGGCCCCCATCTCCCCCACGGTAAAGGAGCCCCCGGGCTTGGCCAGGACCTCCACCGCGCCGCTTTCCAGGGCCTCCAGCGCCATGGCGCTGCCCTTGGGGGTAAGCGAGCTCACGATGATGACGGGGAGCGGACGGTGGGCCATGATCTTCTTCAAGAACGTGATCCCGTCCATGCGCGGCATCTCGATGTCCAAGGTTATCACATCCGGGTTGAACTTCACAATCATGTCCCGGGCCACGTAGGGGTCAGGGGCCGCGCCAACGACCTGGATGTCCTTGGCCTGGGTAAGCTGCTCCGTGAAGATCTTCCTGACGATGGCGCTGTCGTCTACTATGAGAACCTTGACCATGTTGGGACTGCCTTGAAGGGGTATGTCCGCAGCCTGGGGGATTGGCCTGCGGCAGGGCTTGGCCGACCGAGGGCGACCGGGGCGGGCCTTGGCCGGCCGCTGGCGCCCGGGGGGCCTGGGCCGGCCGCTGGCGTCCGGGGGGGCCTTGGCCGGCCGCTGGCGCCCGGGGGGGCCTTGGCCGGCCGCTGGCGCCCGGGGGGGCTTGAGTTCGGCTCGGTACGGACGGCCCGGGTATAAGGAGGACGGAAGGCGGCGTCTACGCGGGACGCGCGAGCTCGCGGCTACGGGGCGATCTTCCGGTAGATGCAGGGGGCCACGTACTGGAAAGAGTGCTGGAGCCCGGAAAGGCTCTCGGAGTGCCCGATGAAGAGGTACCCGCCGACTTCCAGGGTCTTGTAAAACCTGGTGACGATCTCGAGAATGGTCTGGCGGTCGAAGTAGATGAACACGTTGCGGCAGAAGATGAGATCCAGGGGGTGCTTCAAGGGGGGGGAGTCCAGGAGGTTGAAGCGCCTGAAGGAGATTATCTTCCTTACGGCGTCCTGGACGCGCCAGTGGTCTCCTCCCTTCTCGTGGGGGACCTTGGTCAAGTACGAGTGCAGACTGGCCGGCGGGATGTGCTTTACGCTCTCCGGGCCGTACTCCCCGCGCTTGGCGGTGTTGAGGACCTTCGTGGAGAGATCGGTGGCGAGTATCCTGAAGTCGCCCCCGTGCCCGAAGTACTGGCTCTTCTCCATTACGACCATCGCGATGGTGTAGGGTTCCTCCCCCGAGGAACAGGCGCAGCTCCAGATCCTGAGCCTCGGGCCCCCGCCCCCGGGCTTCTTGCGCTTCTGCTCGAGATCGGGCAGGAAGGTCTTGGCCATGAAGTCGAAGTGCTGGGGCTCGCGCCAGAAGCTCGTGAGGTTAGTGGCGAGCGCGTCCAGGAGGAACACGAGCTCGTCCCCGGACGCGTCGCCCATGACGAACTTGAAGTAGGTCTTGAAGTCTTTGAACTGGAGCTGGGTAATGCGCTTGGAGAGCCGGGCCCGCACGAGCTCCTTCTTGCCGTCCAGAAGGTTTATGCCGCTTTCCTTGTGGACGAAGTTGGCTATGGTCTGGTATTCGGAGTCGGTGAGCTCGGGCTGCTTCTGCAAGGCGAAGGAATGTTCCCGGCTGGCGGAATGGATCCCGTTGGGCGGGGCTTGATCTTTCAAGTGGAACCTCCTCGCGTGGGAAAAACGTCCGAGGCCGCTCCCCGCTGCCGGCTGCTCCGGCGGCTCCGGGCCTGCCTGCACGCGTCCGGGGTCGGACCGGCGGAACCCTTGCGATCCGAATCCAAGCCTGTCCTATCCATTCCGAATCCCGTCAAACCCCTTCCGGACCCCGTCCCGTCCCGTCCTTCCGAAGCCCGTAAAACCCGATCAGAGCCGGGCCGGGGCCGCCGCCGCCCGTAACCCCGGCGCCGACGCTCCCCGCCGAGCCCGTCCCGGCCCCCGCGGGTCCGCGCCGCCCCTACGGCGGGCTGTGCCAGGGTCCGCCTGTCCCGGGGGCCGGCCCCCGCCTCGCCGGGCCCGGGGCTTGGGCCCGCCCGGGTCCGCCCGGGCAGCGGGCCGGCCCCCGCCTCACTGGGCCTGGGGCTTGGGCCCGCCCGGGTCCGCCTGGGCCTGGGGCTTGACGTCCGAGCCCTCTTCCTCGTCCTCCGCCAGCCCCCTGGGGCCGAAGGTCAGATCCTCGTCGGTGAGGATGAGGTCGATGTCCAGGATGATGAGGACGATGTTCCTGGTCTTGGCCATGCCCTTGATGTACTCGGAGCGCAGCCTGGAGCCGAAGTCCGGGGCGTCCTCGATGTCGGCCTCGTTTATCGTTATGACCTCGGAGACCCGGTCCACCAGGATGCCCATCTGGGTAGGCCCGTGGATGGTCTGGAACTCGATGACGATTATGGAGGTGCGCTCGGTGTAGGCCTCCTCCGGGAGCCCGAACTTGAGCCGGAGGTCTATTACCGGTATTACCTTGCCCCTGAGGTTTATGAGCCCTTTCATGAACCGGGGCGTCTGGGGGACGCTGGTGATGTCGAGCATCCCGTTGATCTCCCGGATCTTCAGGATGTCGAGGCCGTAGAACTCGCCCGCCAGCTCGAAGCTCAGGAACTTCAGGTCCTTGGAGTGGTCTATGGAAAGGGCGTTGGCGCCCCGGTCTTCGCTCATAAAGTTCCTCGGAAAGGCCGCGTGGGCCCCGTGCGGGGGGCCTCTCCGCCTCCCGGAGGCCGGGAGGCCCCACCCATTATCCCCTGCGGGCCGAAGGGAAGGCCATGCGGATCGTCAAGCCGGGACGCGGGTGCCCCCCGGCGGGTCTGTACCTAAAGGATCGTCCGGCCAGCTTGGACTTAGGAGAGCCGCCCAAGTTCGCAGGGCCCGGCGGCCCGTTGCGCCGCTTGCGTCCCCGGACAGGCGGGCAGGCGGCTGGATTGGAAAGCGGACGGCGCGGCGCCTCTCTTGCGCCGGCCCCGCCCCGCCCGTCCGCTGGCCAGGGGCTTCGGTCCCCCGGGAGGCGCCAACGGCGACGAGGCAAGGGGTTGAATTCCCCAAAAGCTTGAGGCTTGAGACTGCCCGGGCAGTTGAAACTCTTGGAATACGAGGCTTGGCTCCCTCGGGCTTGAGGCTTGGCTCCCTCGGGCTTGAGGCGCTGGGGCTTGAAACTTGGCGCTCTGGGACTAGAGGCTAGAGGCTTGGAACTCCCTGACTTGAGGCTTTAGGCTTGATGCGGCCGGGGCTTTGGAGCGCCGAGGAATTAGGCTAACCGGCGTTTCGGAAATGGGGCGATTCGCCGCTCGGAGGCGCGGCGCCCAAAGCGGGCGGGCAACTCCGGCGAAGGCTCACATGCCCCAGTCGTCGGCGTCCCCGCCTTCATGGGACTGGCCCGCGCGGACGGGGCCGAAGCTCCCCCCCACGGAGTCGAAGAGGCCGTTCACGTCCAGGATGAGCCCCACGCGCCCGTCCCCCAGGATGGTGCCGCCGGCAAGCGACCGGACGTATTTCAGGCGCTCGCCCAAAGACTTTATGACCACCTCCTGCTTTCCCAGGACCTCGTCCACCAGAAGGCAGCGGCGCTGGCCCTCGTTTTCGACTACGACCACCAGCGCGTCGGAGGGGTCGCGCATGGCCCCCTCCACGTTCACTATCTGGTCCAGGCGCACGAGGGGCAGGAGGTTGTCGCGGACCTTTATCATCTCCCCCTGGTTCTTGACGGTGAAGTACTCCTCGGGCTTGGGCCGGAAGGACTCGTTTATGGAGATGGTGGGTAGTATGTAGCGGTTGTCGCCCACGCGGACTATCATGCCGTCTATGATGGCCAGCGTGAGCGGGAGCCTTATGACGAAGATCGAGCCCTGCCCCGGGACCGAGGTGAAGTCCACCTTGCCGCGGAGCTGCTCTATGGACTTCTTCACGACGTCCATCCCCACCCCGCGGCCCGAGATCTCGGTAACGCGGTCGGTGGTGGAGAAGCCGGGCTCGAAGACTATGCTGTGGGCCTGCGCCACGGAGAGGAGCTCCCCAGGCTGGACCATGCCCAGCTCCTCGGCCTTCTGCTGGACCTTCGGGAGGTTCAGGCCCCTTCCGTCGTCCGAGAGCTCTATGACGACGTTCCCGCCCTGGTGGTAGGCCTTCAGGACCAGCGAGCCCTTCTGGGGCTTGCCCGCCTTGCGGCGCTCGTCCCCGGGCTCGATCCCGTGGTCCAGGGCGTTGCGGATCATGTGGACCAGGGGGTCGTAGATGGACTCGACCATGTTCCGGTCTATCTCGGTGTCGTCGCCCGCCGTCGCGAAATCTATGTCCTTCTCGAACTTGTGGGAGAGGTCCCGCACGAGCCGGTTCATCTTCTGGAAGGTGTTCTTGATGACGACCATGCGCAGGCTCATGGCGTTGCGCTGTAGCTCCGAGGTTATCCGGGAGACCTGGGCCAGGTCCTTGTTGAACTTCTGCTCCTTCAGCTGCTTTACCGACTCGTTGGAGGTGACGAGCGACTGGGTTATGACGAGCTCCCCCACCAAATCGATGAGCCCGTCGAGCTTCTGGGTCTCCACCTTCACGGTAAGGGCCCCCTGGTGGGACCCCCCCGCCCCCGCGTACTCGCTCTGCTTCTGCTCGCGCAGCGCGGCGGCCACCTTCTCCGGGGCGCCTATCTTCTTCTGGAGGAGTATCTCGCCGAGCTTGGTCTCCTTGCGGCTCTCCTGGATCTTCAGGGCCTTCTCCACGTGCTCGTGGTCCAGCCGGCCCATGGCCACGAGGATCTCCCCCATGCGCCGGACGTTGCCCTCCTGGCTCTGGAGCTCCAACGCCTCCTGGAGCTCGGATTCGGTTATGAGCCCGTCCTCCACCAGGATCTCGCCCAGTCGCACGTTGCGGGCGGTCTTCTGGGCCTGTATGAGCCCGCCCAGATCCCCCTCCGAGATGAGGCCCTTCTCGACTAAGATCTCGCCCAGCTTCTTGGGCTTGCCTCCCCGGGAGGCACCGGAGGAGGCCTGGACGGCCCCCTGCGCCTGCTCGGGCACGAGCATGCCCTGCCTGGCGTCCCACAAATCGTCGCGCAGCTCCTTCAGGTCCTCCTTCGTCCAGGAGGGGGTGACGTCCCAGCCCCCGGCGCCTTCGAGCACGCGCATGGACGAGACCCCGCCGATGAGGAAAGTGAGCGCCTTAAGGAGTATGTCGGTCACGTGGGTGGTGTGGGGCACCTGCTCCGAGCCCACGTACTCCATGAGCGCCACGGTGTCGGAGGTAAGCCGGGTCAGATCGTCCAAATCGAGCAGGCTGAACCCTGCCTGGATGGTCCTGAAGTCGGGGATGCACTCGTTGGTGGCGGATACCGGGTCGGCCTTCTGCTCCACCGCCACGAGCTTCATCTGGAGGTTTTCCAGGGCCTGGACGACGCTCTCTTTGAAATACTCGGCCGTGACCTTGCCCGGGGGGTGGCTGCGGCGGATGAAGCAGACCTCGTGCGCGAAGCCCAAGCCCTTGCGGGGCTCGCCCGGAGCCTCGCCGAACTCTCCCTCCCAGGCGGGATCTCCGCCGGCGTCCCCCGAATGGGCGTCCCCCGTCCCGCCGGTGGAATCAGCGAGGCCGGAAGCGCCGTAAATTCCCGCGGGATCGGAGCCGCCTGGGGCGCCGCCATCCTCCAGAGCCGGGATCCCGTCCTGAGCGCCGCCGCCCTCCGGAAGCCCCGGTCCTTCCGGACGGCCCGCGCCGTAAGGGGCGCCGCCGCTTCCGGCCTCGGCGCCGGATCCCGCCGCCCCGGAGCCCCAGCCGGAACCTTCCCCGGCCTCAAGGCCTTTGGCCGCGAGATCGTCCTCTCCCCAGCCCTTGTCGATGTCTTCCCAGTCCGGGCCGCGCTCCGCAGGCGGGACGACCTCCTCGGGAGGGGCATTGCCCGGCTCGGGGAGCCGGGGTTCCTGCCCGGACCCTGAACGGGTGCCAGGACCCGCGGCGGCGCCGGGATCGGGGCCGGGCTTCTCTCGGGGGCCGCCCCCGGGGGACGGGGAGACGGTGAAGTCCTGGCCGGTCAGCTCGAAGGAGCGCCTGAAGAAGCCCAGGACGTCCCCGGCGGGCTGCAGCCCGGCCGGGAGGGCCCGAGCCAGCTCCTGGAGATGGGTTATGCCCTCGCCGGCCAGCTCCACCGCGCGGTCCGCGCCGTCCGGGAACTCGTCCCGGATTACGGCCTTCAAGAGCGCCTTGACGCTGTTTGCGATCCGGGGAGGCCACTCAGACTCGAATTCCACGAACTCCCGGCCCAGGCCCTCGACCGTACCCAGAACTGCGCTCACCTCCACCAGGTCGTCGGGGGAGAGCATCACCAGATCCAGGCTCGCCTGTTCCAGAAGCTTCAGCAGTCTCTCGGAGTCGTCAGCCATATTCGATTACGCCCCCCGGGCCGGCACCGCGGCGCCCGTGACTAGCCTGTCAAGCCCCGATGCCGGGGCCCCCCGGGCGCCGCCCGCCCCGGACTCCGCCGGGAAGAAGCCCGCCCCCCCGCCCGCGAGGGGCGGGGCCATAACCCCGCCTTCAGCCGTTCTTCGCGAACAGGGGGCTCAAAAGGGCGTGCTGCCAGCGCTCGAGCCGGTTCCGCTCGTCCAGTATCGTGTCCACGAGTTCCCCGAAGGACTCCTCGGCCCTGGGGAGGTAGTCGGTAATGCCCCGGCTTATGGACTCTATCATGCCAAGAATGGATGGGTGCGCCGCGAGCACTATAAGGCGGGTCAAGGGGTACTGGCGCAGTACCTCGCCCCCCAGGGAGTGGTCGACCAAAACCGAACTGTCGGCCACGAGGAACTGGACGCTCTTGGTCTTTATGAAAGCCAGGGCGTTGGGGATGTTCTCCACGACCGCGACCTCGAAGCCCTCGCGCTCGAGTTCGTCGGCCACCGGCCCGAGGAAAGCGGGCTCGCGGTCTATGATGACGATGCGCATACAAACCCCGTACGTCCCCGGCCCGCGAGCGCGGGCGGGACCGGTCCGTCCCGGCGCGTGGGCGCCGGGCGCTCCTTTCGCGCCGCGGCCGACAGCCGTAAGGATACTAACCTGCAGCGCGGTTTTTGTAAACCGGAAGGGCTGCCGAACATAGCAAGGATCGGGCCATCCGCGTCAGGCCGCTACCGAGGCGCGGGCGCGCGGAACGCGCGGCAATCCGAACGGACCCGGAAGAAACCGGAAGGCCCTTAAGTCTCCGGGAGGACGAAATCGCGTTTAAGGCACGGCATATTGTTATGGAAATCGCCATAGTTTGCAAGATCGCCGCAAATAGCCAACTCCTTCCCAGCGCCGCACTTCCCGCCTCCGAACTTCCGCAAGCAACCGGCTCCCTTCCCTGTGGTCCTCTGCTTTCCTTCGCCCACGGTCCCGCTGTCCCCAGGAAGAGCGACCATTTGCCTGACGGGAACCATTTTTGCAAAGGGAAGCGGCCCGATGCCCGCGACTGAGTCTGTCCCCTGGCCTCCCCTTTGTCCGGAATCCAGTTCCCAGTCTCCAGGCGCCCATTGGCGGCCTTGGCCGACCTGCCCTTCCCTTCCCTGCCCTGCCCTGCCCTGCCCTGCCTATGACCTGACTTGCCCTGCACTACCCTGCCCGGGCCCTGCCATACCCGTGCCCGGCCCTACACTGCCCGGCCAGAAACAAACAGCCGCCTCCCCCCCGGACCGTCAAGGCCGGCGGAAGGCGGCTGGAGCATCACGGGCCGAGGCTTCGGAAACCTGAGAAAACCAGGGAAAACCCGGAAAAACCGCAGGGAGCCGCTGGGAGCCCGGGGACCCAGCGGGACGCCGTCCGAAGCCGGGGCCGCTAGCCCTTCCCCGGAGCGGGGCCTCCGGGCGGGCTTTCAGGGGCGGAGCCGCCGGGGGCGGACTCCCCGGAGGGGCCCGCGGCCGCGGGCTTGGCAAGGTCCACGCCTCCCCCGGGGCCTTCGGAAACCCCGGGCTCCATCCGCTTCCTGCGTCCGTAGAGCTCGGAGCCCACGAGGCCGTGGAAGAACTCCCTGAGCTTCTGGAACATGGCGTAAACCAGGGGGATGATGATGAGCCCGACGGTGCAGGCCGCTATCATGCCGCCGAAGACAGCGGTGGAGACGTTCTGGCGGGAGGCGGCCCCGGGGCCGGTCGCGAAGACCAGGGGGAGGAGGCCGGCCAGAAACGCCAGGGATGTCATGACCACCGCGCGGAACCTCAGAAAGGACCCTTGGGCGGCGGAATCCTTGATGGTGTTGCCCTGGGCCCGGGCCTCCTTCGCGAACTCTACTATCAGGATGGCGTTCTTGGAGGCCAGGGCTATCAGGGTCACTATGCCTATCTGGACGTAGAGGCCCATGGAGAAGCCCGTGAGCTTGACGGCCATCATGGCCCCGTAGATGGCGGCGGAAACGGAGATGATGACGCCCAAGGGTATGGTCCAGGACTCGTACAGGGCGACCAGGAAGAGGTACGCGAAGGTGAACGACAGTATGAACAGGTACACCGTCTGCCCGGCCGACTCGCGTTCCTGGTAGGTTGACCCGGTCCACTCGAAGCTCATGTCGGAGGGGAGCGAGCGCGCGGCGTTCTCCATGGCGGAGATGCCCACGCCAGTGCCCAGGCCCGGGAAGGTGGCGCCCATGATGGTGACCGAGCGGCTGTTGTTGTAGCGGGTGATGTTCTGGGGGCCGGTGGTCATCCTGGCGGTAAGCACCGCCGAAAGCGGGACCATGGCCCCCGTCGAGGACTTCACGTGGATGGCCTCGAGATCGGCCTCGTTGCGCCTCCCGTCGAAGTCGCTCATGACCTTGACCTTCCAGCTGCGGCCCTGGTAGTTGAAGTCGTTCACGTAGTAGGAGCCCAGGTACTGCTGGAGGGCGTTGAAGATCTGCCCGACCGAAAGGCCCCTGGCCAGCGCCTTGTCCCGGTCGAGCTCTATCTCCATTACGGGGGTGTCGGCGTTGAAGAAGGTCATGGCCATCATGAGGCCGGGCTGCTGCATCGCGGTGCCAATGAAGCGCATGGCCTCCTGGGAGAGCTGCTGCGGCTCGCGCCCCGCGTAGTCCATGATGATGAACTGGAAGCCGCCCACGGAGTCCAGCCCCACTATGGGGGGCATGGAGAAGGCCTGGCAGTTGGCCTCAAGTATCGCCGACAGGCGGATGTTCAGCTGCATCTGGATGGCGTCTGAGGACAGATCCGCCGTCTCCCTCTCCTCGTAAGGCGCCAGCCCCACGAACATGAAGGCCGCGTTGTCCTGCATGGAGAAGTTCACGACGTTCACGCCGGTGACGGCCATGATGTTCTGGATGCCCGGTATCCCGGAGGCGATGGACGAGGCCCTGTTCAGGGCGTCCCTGGTCTTGTTGAGCGAGCTGCCTTCCGGAAGCCCTATCTGGACCACGATCATGCCCATGTCCTCGGTGGGCAGGAACCCCGAGGGCGTGAACTTCATGATTCCCCAGGCGGCCCCCATGCAGAAGGCCGCCACCACCAGCCCGAAGGCGCTCCTCCTCAAGAGCGTCACCACGAGCGAGTGGTAGCCGTTCCTGGACTTCACGACCAGGGCCTGGAACTTCCGCACTATCCAATTCGGCTCGCCCTCCTCCTTCTTCATGAAGACGGCGCAGAGCGCGGGGGACAGGGTGAGCGCGTTGAAGCAGGATATGAGCATGGCCGCCGAGATGGTGACGGCGAACTGCTGGTAGAGCTTGCCGGACAGCCCGGGGATGAAGGCCACCGGCACGAAGACCGAGAGGAGCACCAGGGCTATCGCTATGATGGCGCCCGTTATCTGCCCCATGGCCTTGTAGGCGGCCTCCTTGGGCGGCAAATTCTCCTCGCGCATGACGCGCTCGACGTTCTCCACGACGACTATGGCGTCGTCCACGACGATGCCGACGGCCAAGACCAGCGCCAGGAGCGAGACCGTGTTCGCCGAAAAGCCCATGGCCGCGAGCACCGCGAAGGCGCCTATGAGCGACACCGGAACGGCGAACATGGGGATCAAGGTCGTCCGCCAGCTTCCCAGGAAGAGGTAGACGACCAGGATGACCAGCACCATGGCGATGCCGATGGCCTTGGCCACCTCCTCGATGGAAGCCCTTACGAAGCGGGTGGCGTCGAAGACCTCCACGTAGGCTATGCCGTCGGGCATCCTCTCCGCCAGGAGCTCCATGGCCGCGTTCACGTTGTTGGCTGTTTCGACCGCGTTCGAGCCGGACTGCTGGGTGAGCATCATGCCGGCGGCCTGCTGGCCCTTGTACACGCCCATGGGGGAGTAGTTCTCGGTGTCCAGCTCCACACGGGCCACGTCGCCCAGCCTCAGGAGGCCCCCGTCGGGGCCGGTCCGGAGGATAATGTCCCGGAACTGTTCGGCCGAGGAGAGCCTGCCCTGGGCCGTGATGTTGTAATGGAGCTCCTGGCCCGGCAGGGTCGGCGCCCCGCCGACCTCGCCCACCGCCGCCTGGATGTTCTGGGCGGCCAGCGCGGCGGACACGTCGGCGGGGGTGAGCCCGTAGCCGGCCATCTTAACCGGGTCCATCCACACGCGCATGCTGTAGTTGGCCCCGAAGAAATTGACGCCCCCCACGCCGGGAACGCGGGTGAACACGTCTACGACGTTGTTGTAGACCCAGTCGGAGAGCTCCAGGGGGGTGACGGAGCCTTCCGGGCTGTAGAACATGAAGGCCTTCAAAAACGAAGACGTCCTGCTCTCCACGTCCACGCCCTGGCGGGTCACCTCCTCGGGAAGCAGGGGCTCGGCCCTCTTCAGCCGGTTCTGGACGTTAACCATGTTGAGATCAGGATCGGACCCGACCTCGAAGGTTATGGAAAGCGAGTACCTGCCGTTGTTCGAGCTCTGGCTGGAGAAGTACAGCATGCGCTCGACGCCGTTTACGGCGGTCTCTATGTTCTGGGCGACGGTGCTCTCGACCGTGGCGGCCGAGGCGCCGGGGTAGGTCGCCTCGACCATGACCTGGGGGGGCACGATGTCAGGGAACTGGGCGACCGGCAACCGCATCAGGGCCATAAGTCCCGAGATGCTGATGACGAGCGAGATGACCACCGCGAAGCGGGGCCTGTCGATGAAAATCTTGGACAGCATCTGTCAGGCGCCCCCCTCGCCGGCGGCGGGAGCGTTTCCGGCGCCGGGCCCGCCGCCCGGCGTCCGGGCGCCCTCGGGCGACCCCGCGCCGCCAGGGCCCCCCGGCGATCCCGCGCCGCCAGGGCCCCCGGGCGATCCCGCGCCGCCAGGGCCTTGCTGGGCGCCCGCCGGCACGTAGTTGTCGACTATCCGGACCGGGGCGCCCGGGCGGAGGGTGGATCCCATGCTCATGAGCCCCAGCTCTATGATCTTGTCGCCGGGCTTCAAGCCGGAAAGGATCTCTATGCCGTCGGGGAACTCGTTGCCGCGGGTGACGTCTATCCTCCGGGCGACCAGGCCCTCTCCGGGGGCGCCGTCCGGGCCCGGGGGCGCCGGGGCCGCCGCGAAGACGTAGGTCCCCGAGTCGGCGGCTATCAGCAGCGAGCTCTTCGGGACCAGGAGCGCCTGGCGGGGATGGACGTCCTCCAGTATCACCGTAAGGGTCTCGCCGGGGGCGAGCAGGCCGTCGGGGTTGGGCATGTCGGCCTTGACCTTGTAAGTGCCGGTGGAGTCGTCGACCAGGGGCGCCACGTAAGTGATGGCCCCCGTCAAGGGGTACTCCCTGCCTCCGGCCGAGCGGACCCTGACCGCCACCTGGTCGATGCCGCCGCGGGGGAGGGCGGAGTCGGGGGCCTTGTACTTCACCGCCGCCATCAGCCTGTCGGGGACCCCGAAGGACAGTTCCAGGGGATCGGAGGCCACGACCGTGGCCAGCACCCCGGAGGCCGGGCTCAGGAAAGCCCCTTCGGAGAAGGGGCTGTCCGAGGCGTAGCCGTCGAAGGGGGCCTTGACCGAAGCGTAGCCCAGATCAAGCTGCGCCTGGGAGAGGGCCGCCCGGGCGGACATGGACCCCGCCTCGGCCACGTCCAGGGCGGCCTTGGCGTCGTCGTAGTCGCTCTTGGTAGAGGTCTTCCTGGCGAAGAGATCGGAGATCCTCTGGAAGGCCAGCCGCGACTGGACGACCCGGGCCTCGGCGCTCATGAGGTTGCCCCTCGCCGCCTCCAGGGCCGCCTTGTACTGCTCCGGCTCTATCGAGAACAGCACGTCCCCCTCGTAGACGGCCCCGCCCTCCTTGTAGGGCTTCTCCACCAGGAACCCGGAGACCCTGGCCACCAGGTCCACCCTCTTGGACGCCTGCGCGAAGGCCACGACCTCCCAGGAGTCCTTGACCGGGTACTCCTTCGTCTCGTGGAGGACCACCGCCGCGGGCGGCGTGACCCTGGGCGGCGCCGGGAACAGCATCGGGAGCACGACGACCGCCGCGGCCAGGAGCACTATCACGGCCGGGATGATGATGAAGATGTTCTTCTTTATTAGCTGTTTGGCTGACATTTTCGCCTTGTTCCGGACGCCCGCCCGCCTGAACGCCGCAGGCGGGGGACGGCCTAAAAAAGGGGTTCGGGCTGGATCCGGCGCCCTGCCGTTGCTCGATCTCCCGGGGACGGGGCTTCGGGGGACCGGCGGGGGCGCCGGGCCCCCAAGGGGAGCAGCAGGGGCGCCGGGCCCCCAAGGGGAGCTGCGGGGGCGCCGGGCCCCCAAGGGGAGCTGCGGGGCCCGGAGGGGCCCTTTAATCCTGAATGGACCTTATAAAAAACCTTGAAGAAGCCCGAAGGGCCCGGCGGACCCGGATGGCCAGGGGCGCCCGAAAAGCCCGCGCGGACACGGAAGGCCCGGAGGGCTAGGGGCGCCCGAAAAGCCCGCGCGGACACGGAAGGCTCGGGACGCCAGGCTGGCTTATGGCCTGACGATCGGAGATCCGGAACTCCGGATGGCCTGGAAAGCGGAAGGCTTAAGGGGCGGGGGCGGCTATCGCCGCCGGAGCCCCCGGGCGGCCGTTAAGGCGCTCCCTCCAACGTTCACCTGCAACCCGTAAGGCCTTAGGGCCGCAGATGCTTTCCGGCTTCCCGGACGTCGGGTTCCGCCCCGGACGTCGGGTTCCGCCCGGAGGGCCGGATTCCGCCCGGAGCGCCGGATTCCGTCCGGAGCGCCGGATTCCGCCAGTCCAGCAAAGGCCTACGGCACCGCAACGACCGACCGACGGGGCGACGAGGGAACGTCCGGCAAAAAAAGCGTCCTACATAAGGGTATCCGGGCGTCCGGCATCAGGCAAACCGGGCGTCCGGCTTTAAGGTTTGCCGGGGAAAGACGTCCGGAGCAAGGCAAAGCGTTCGTCCGGCCGAAGGCTGTGCCGACGTCCCGGCGGGGCGGAAGGGGGAGAACAGGCGCGGGCCCGCAGGGGGCAATACGCCCGGACGGCGCAACGGGCCCCGGGGCGGGGCCAGCGGCGCCGGGGCCGGAGGCTGGGTTAGGGCTAGCGGCCCGGAGGGGGATCTCCGGGGTAAAGGCCGCGTCCCCCTCGCGGCCTTGGGCCGGACGATGCGGGTACGGGCGGTTTTCCGGGCGGGAAGGGTCCTAAGTCGACGCGGAAAGCGTTAGGCCGGGCAGGGGAACCCATTGGTTCCCTTCGGGCCGGGGCTTCCGGGGGTTTCCCGGGCCCCCCGGCGGCCGGGGGCGGCTGCGGCGGCGGCAACTTACTCAATCTTCGTCGGCTGGACGCGGGGTGCCGGGCTTAAGGGCAAAAAAAAGCCCCCGAAGGAAGGAGCTGTCCGCCGCACCTTTCGATCCGGACCCTTGACTGAGGAGGGGGGGTCATGGGAAAGGGGTCGGGCCCGACCGAGCCGGGCCCGCTGGAATGCGACAGTCTAGCATCTTCCCCGGGCATTTTCAAACCTCGCGGAATCAGCCGGGCCGCGCCCGGCATGGCGATTTCCGAACCAGCGGCAGCGGCGCGACGCGGCAAGCTGTCCGTATGCTGCCGCTCCGCCTTCAGAGCACCCCTCTGGAACCCGGCGGACGGCGGCCCGGCGGCGACCGGCCGGCCGCAAGGCGCCGCCCCGTGCGCGGGAATATTTTTCACTCCCCCCCGGCCGGCCCTCCCGGAACCTCCCGGTCCGGCCCGGAACCCGCCGGACGGTTCCGGCGATGGAGCTGAAACCGGAGGGGGGAGGCGGAACACCGGGAAATCACCCCG
>JAIRZX010000546.1 GCA_031267005.1 Deltaproteobacteria bacterium | reverse complement strand
AAAATTTTTCGTAATTTTCATGCCAACGCCGGGCCCCGGGTGGGGCGCCCCACCCGGGGCCCGGCGTTGGCATGAAAATTACGAAAAATTTTTGGCCTTAAAAAAATGCTTGAAGTTTGTGTTAATCAGTTTGCCGTCTTCTCTAGCCCTTCTTAGGGAGCAAGGCAGTCTCCAGGTAGCGCTCTCTGAACCTGGCATGCCAGGTACCGTCGAGCCGATGCTCGATAATTACCTTGTTTCGTGTCAAGCCGCGAAGATCATTCTCTTTCGCGATTTGGTACTTCTTCCCGTTCACGCTGAATGTGTAGTCGTTGGTCACGACGCGCTCGTACTGAACGCTGAAGATCGAGTCCAGATTGAGGTCGCCAACTGGCTTGTGGGAGCCGAAGGCCGCCACGGGCTTGACGCAGAACTTCTTGTTGTGGAGAGGAATGTACTCGTTCTTCAGGAACTCGTTTGCGTACTTGATGTCCTTGATGCCGCTGTAGTGGAAGCGTTTCTCGAGCCTGTCCTGCAAAGTGCAGAAGGTTCTCTCCACGCGGCCTTTCGCCTGCGGCGAATGGGCATGGATGTGCTAGGAGCCGCACTCCTTCAAGGCCCTCTCGATCTGAGTCTGGTTGCGGTCGAAGGGGTTGATGATCACCTCCGACTTCTCCCCCTTGTTCACCTTAAAGTGGCTCGCGTTGTCGGTGTAGATGCGAGGTGGATTACCATGTATGACGCCGCCGCAATAAATACTGGATAGAGCTAGGAGGAGGGTGGCCCAGTGACACAACTGGGGTACGGTGTAGTTCAGCAAGATAGCAGGTGGGATATTTTCCGAGAAGTATGGGAGCGACCAAGCCATGAGAACGTTGCAACATAACGGCAAATGAGTTGGCAGGAGGGGGCGGAACACCTCCGCCGAGACGGCGAGTATTTTTGGTATTATTATTGCTTGAAAACCAGCCTTTGCTGTCAAGTTTACTGTCCGTATATCCGGTTTGTAAAGTTGCTGTTCTTGCAACAGACTCCTGGGATGGCGATACAGTTTCCAGAGAATCAATGTTACCGAATAACATAAGGGTAGACAGTAGACAGCGCTGGCTATCAAACATACTGCTGTGGATTGCATTGTTTCCTTTTGTGCTCTGATTGGCACCAAACAGCATTGTGTCTCAAATAATCATTCTAATCAATTAAGCATAAAACAAAGTTTTGGCCAAATACATTAATAATGTAATAAAAAATTATAATTATTCAAAATTCTAATTTTTAGACTTAATAGCTTTAAAAATCTCATTAAAATTTTTTTTGCATATAAACAACTACACCAAATTTACTAGCAAATAATTCAGTTTCGTCTATAGTATCCTTATCATTAAACGATGCGCGAACATACAGACAACATGCCTATCTATCCAGCAGGAGCATCGACTATGATTTCCGGTATTGGAATTGACGAACTCAGAAAAGGTCCCTTACCTTTGGCTCATGCTCAAGACACTCCAGACGTCATCAGCGGTGCCGGGCGTCCGTCACCTCGAAGAAAGCCGTAAACGACAAGCGGCGCGCGGACATGGCCGCCGGGGAGTCCAAGGCCTTGTATCGGATGCGGGCCGGGAAGGAGGCGACGTACAGCATCGGAAAGGGCAAGCACGGCATGAGGCGCTTGAGGGTCAGGGGCATACAGAAGGCCGGCCTCAAGATCAAGCTGGCGGCGCTTTGCATTAACTTCGGGAGAGTTTTCAGGTACGAGATGGGTTAAAAGAAACAGAAAGGCAAAATTCTGCCAAAAGTTGGTGAAACTATGCTCCAAACATGACTTTTTATGCCGTAATGCGACTTCAAATTACGTCTTCTAACCCTTATTGCGATCCATTCTTAATAGGGGTCACGAGACGACGATTTTCCCTGCCGGGAGGGGTGGGCGAGCCTCGACTCCTCTCCTTGGGCCAAAATGGCTTTTTTTTGCACGGACATCTTATTTTGAAATATGGAGTTCGGAGTCCGAACTCGAAAGGCGTGTTAGGAGAAGAAAACTTGGCCGGTAACTCTTCACTCATATCCTTGACGGCAACATTGGAGATGTGTCGCCTCACGCCAAGGATTTTGGATACAATACAATTTTATTTTTATACGGCATTGAGAGACAAGTCAAGCAAAAACGTACCGTTTGCCGGAGGATTTAAAAACATAAATTTTTTTAGTCGATAAAACCAAGAGATAATTTATAGGTCAGCATTTTTCATGCCATATTTTATTCTGCTATTATTTTCCTGCTTCTGACTCGTAGTATCCGTTCACTCACGCGCTCATGGGGGGCGGTCCAGTGCCAAGATGGAGGCGGTCCTGGGTTATGGGGGAGATAGCTTGAGACCAGTGGCGGAGGAGGTCTTCTGCCCTGCGAACGGATACCTTGCGGGCACTCGCCGGGGACCCAATGCCGGCGGATGAGAGGAGAAGGTTTCAGCGACGGAATCGACGCTTGGGCCAGCGGGGGATTTTCCCGTGCCTTGCCATTCCCGACCGTATTCTTTATATTGGGGGTACCCGAGTTTCGCCTCTTGGCCGATCGATATAATTAGAATGTCGGCGGATCCGTCCGCCTGCCCGCGAGGCCCCACCCGTTCCCTGAACCCCCGACAAGCCCGGACCGGCTTCCCGCCGACCTCAAGGCGTTTACGGCCCCCCCCTCCCGCCGCCTCGGACCGTTCCGCAGCCCCGCTTCGGCCGCGCCGGAGCCGCTGGCGCCGTCCGGAGTTCCCGGCTCCTTCACTCCGAGCCCGGCCCCCAGGCGTCCGTGCCCTGGGGCTTGACCCTCAAACCCGCGCCCCATAAGCCTAACCCCGGCCAGAGGCAGCCAGCCCCCTTTTCCCGACCGGCGGCCGCCGCCCCCTGCCCCCCTTACCCCAGCGCCCAAGAGAGGCCGCCCATGAGCGACAGCTTCGTTCACCTCCACGTGCATTCCGCCTACAGCCTCCTGGACGGGGCCATCAAGGTGCCCGATCTCGTCTCCACCGCCAAGAGCATGGGGATGCCCGCCGTGGCGCTCACCGATCACGGGCAGATGTTCGGATCGTACGCCTTTTTCAAGGAAGCCATGATCCAGGGCGTAAAGCCCGTAGTGGGCGTCGAGGCCTACCTCACCAGGGAGGGCAGGCGCACCAGGAACAAGCTCGAGAAACGCTTCCACCTGGTGCTCCTGGCTATGAACTACGAGGGCTACCTGAACCTCTCGAGGATGATATCGCTCGCGAACATCGAAGGCTTTTACTACAAGCCCAGGGTGGACTACGAACTATTGGAGAAGTACGGGGAAAACGTCATAGCCCTCTCCGCCTGCCTCCAGGGGGAGATCCCCTTCGCGATCAAGAACAAAGACTTCAACGCGGCCCGGGAGGCCATCGGCAACTACTCCAGGCTCTTCCCCGGCCGCTTCTACCTGGAGATACAGGAAAACCAGATCCCCGAGCAGAGGACGGTAAACGAATACCTCATGGGGTTCGCGAAGGAGTTCGGCCTCCCCCTGGTCGCCACCAACGACTGCCATTACCTGAAAAAGGAGCACTACGAGGCCCACGACGTGCTCCTGTGCATCCAGACGAAGAAGACCGTCCGCGACGCGGATAGGCTCCGCATGCCTTTCAACACCTACTATTTCAGGTCGCCCCAGGAAATGCGGGAGCTGTTCCATTACTGCCCGGAGGCCTGCGACAACACCCTGGAGATAGCCGAGCGCTGCAACCTGCAGTTCCCGAACTACCCGAAGGTCACCCGCTACCACTTTCCGAACCTCGAGCTGCCCGAGGGGGCCTCCCCCGACGCCAGGCTTTCCGAACTCTCGCGCTCGGGGCTGGACGCCTTCTTCGCCAAGAAGGAGGCCCGGGGCGAGGCGCTCTCCGGCGAGGAGAAGGGAAAGTACCTCGCGCGGCTCGACATGGAGCTCTCCGTCATCTCCAACATGGGGTTTTCGGGCTACTTCCTCATCGTCTCGGACTTCACCTCCTGGGCCCGCTCCAAGGGCATCCCGGTGGGCCCCGGACGCGGCTCGGCGGCCGGTTCGCTCGTCTCGTTCGCGACCGGCATTACCAGCATCGACCCCATCCGCTTCGATCTCCTCTTCGAGAGGTTCCTGAACCCCGGCCGCGTGAGCATGCCCGACATCGACACCGACTTCTGCACCGACGGCCGCGCCGAGGTCCTTGACTACGTGACCCGGAAGTACGGGGGCTCGGAGTACGTGGCCCAGATAGCCACGCTGGGGCAGATGAAGCCCCGCGTGGTCATCCGGGACGTCGCCCGTGCCCTGGACGTCCCCCTCTCCGAAGCCGACAGGATAGCCAAGCTCGTGCCGGACGACGATCTGAAGATCACCCTGGACAAGGCCCTGGAGCGCGAGCCGCAGCTCGCCGAGGCCGTGAAGTCGAGCGGGGAGATAAGGACCCTTTTCGAGCGCGCGAAGGTGCTGGAGAAGCTCTTCCGCCACGCCTCCCTCCACGCCTCCGGGGTGGTGATAGGCGATCGCCCGCTGAAGGACCTCTTGCCCCTCTTCCTTTTGCAGAAGCAGGACAAGAGCCAGTCAGTCGCGACCCAGTTCGAGCTCACCGGGGTCGAGAGCATGGGGCTCATCAAGTTCGACTTCCTGGGCCTCCAGACCTTGACGCTCATCAAGCACTGCCTGAGGCTTTTGGCCGACAAGGGCGTCTCGGTGGACATGGACGAGCTGGACACCTCGGATCCCGAGACCTACGAGCTGTTCGCGAGCGGCAACCTGAACGGGGTCTTCCAGATGGAAAAGACCGGGTTCCGCCAGTACATCATGAGCATGAGGCCCAAGTGCATCGAGGACATAACGGGCCTCCTCGCCATGTACCGCCCTGGCCCCCTCAAGGGGGGGCAGGCCGCCCAGTACATCAAGGTGAAGCGCGGCGAGGCCAAGCCCGAGTACCTCCACCCGTCCCTCATACCCGTCCTGGAGGAGACCGGGGGAGTCGTCCTGTACCAGGAGCAGGCCATGCGCATAGCCCAGATCCTCGCGGGCTTCTCCCTGGCCGAGGCCGACGAGATGCGCCGCGCCATGGGCAAGAAGAAGAAGGAGGACATGGACAAGCTCCGGCCCAAGTTCGTCGAGGGCTGCGTCGAGCGCGGCATGCTGAAGTCGCAGGCCGAGGACATGTTCGGGACCCTCGAGAAGTTCGCCGAGTACGGCTTCAACAAGTCCCACTCGGCCGCCTACGCAGTTGTGTGCTTCCAGACCGCCTGGCTCAAGGCCCACCACCCGGTGGAGTTCATGGCGGCGCTCATGACCAGCGAGCAGCAGGACCACGACAAGATAGCCGAACTCATGGTGGAATGCCGCCGCTCCGGCATCGAGGTCCTCCCCCCGGAAATAAACTCCTCGGGAGAGAAGTTCACCGTCAAGGGCGGCAAGATCCTCTTCGGCCTCGGCGCCATCAAGGGCGTGGGCCAGATGGCCATCGAAATAATCCAAAAGGAGAGGGGGAACGGGCCGTTCAAGGATCTCTTCGACTTCTGCAACCGCTGCTCCAACCAAAGGGTGAACCGCCGCGTAATCGAGGGCCTGATCAAGAGCGGCGCCATGGACGCCGACGGCGGCAAAGACCGCGCCGTCATGCTGGCCACCCTGGACAGCGCGATGAAGGAGGCGGGCCAGAAGGCCCGCACCGAAGACCCCCGCAACACCAAACACTCCCTTTTCGGAGAGGCGGAAGCCCCCGCCACGCCCGCGTGGATCGAAGCCGATCCCATGCCGGACATCGAGCGCCTGGACGCCGAGAAGGAGTTTCTGGGCTTCTACGTGACTGGCCACCCCCACGCCCGCTTCGAACACGCGCAGAAAGCCTTGGGCCTCAAGCGCATCGCGGAAGCGGCGAAGTGCCGGAAACGCGTAGCCGTGAAGGTCTGCGGCACCTTGACCGACGTGAAGACCAAGAAGGACAAGAACGGAAACGACTACGCATTCGCGTCACTGGAAGACTCCTCCTCGAAGATAGAGCTCATAGTCTGGGCCAGCGTTTACGGCAAGGTGCGGAAAAACCTCTCCGAAAAGCGCCTGGTGGTCGTGGCCGGCTCCATCGAGCCGCAGTCCGAGGACAGCCGTTTCGGGTCCGCGAAGATAGCCGTGGACGACTTGTGGGTGATGGAGGACGAGCTGGACAGCCGCGTCCAGTCCGTCGTTGTGTCGCTGCCGCTCGCCAAGCTGCCGGAGTTCTCGGGCTACCTGGCCAAAAAGGAGCCGCTCGACCAGCAGCTACAGTTCCCGCGCTTCTTCCTGAAGCTCCATTACGAATCCGGCGAGGCCATCTACCACCTCCGCCGCCCTCCCAAGCTCTCGCTCCCGCTCCTGGACGGCGCCATAAGCATACTGGGCCCGGACACCGTGAGCTTCTCCGACTTGCCCGACCCCTTCGACGTGAACGCGGCGGCGGCCGCGGCAGAGCCCCGGAATAACCAGCGGCGGTTTTATCAGAAGCGCCAGTAGGGGCGGCCGCGTTGTTGCGCCGCCTGCCAGGGCGAAGGCGGGGCGTCTTTCGCGCGGCGCGGCTTCCTGCCCCGGAGGCTTCTTTGGCCGGGAGGGATCTATAACGCTGTTTTCCTGGATATGCCATTCGGCTACCCGGACTCCGGGAAAATTGTCTTGTCTTCGCGCAACGCAAGCTTTGCCGTTTATCGAGGACGGCTATGCCGTAAGGCAGGACAGTCATACTGTCAAACAAGGACAGCGATCCCGCTTCCGGCGGCGACGCCGCATGCCAAGCACTGTCACGCCGCGAACGGCAACTATGCCCGCAAGCCGAGCACTGTCGCGCCGCGAACGGCAACTATGCCCGAAAGCCGAGCGCGGCTGTGCCCGAACCAGCGCGGAGGCTCTGTCCCTTCCAATGAAAAGCCGTAAGGCGCCGGAGGAGTTCCGGCTTTACGCCCCCGAGGCCGGGACCGCGCCGTTCGCGTCCCTCCCGAGCTGGACCGCCTCCAAGGCCTCCTTCAAGTTTATAATTTCCAACGACTGGCGGTAGAGCTTGAAGCCGTTCTGCTGGAAGGATTCCTCGATCCTGACCCTCAGCTTGGAGAGGGTGGAAACGGTCTCCTGCACGGGATTGATCGTGACGTTCAGGTTGAACTCGAGGAACTTTTCGTTCAAGTCGTTTAAGACCGCCTGGGGCGGGGGGTCGCTTTCCACGTGCTGGACTCCATGGCAGGCCTTCCTGATGAGTTTCAGGGCGAGTTCGATTTTGGTGTCGTAATAGGCCCTGATGACGAGGGTGCGCTTCAGTTTCTGCCTGTCCTCCACCGCGGCGCCCTCGGCGGTCCAGTTGACCAGCTGGGTGGAAACCATGGTGGAGTTGGGGACGTAAACCACGGAGCCGCCGAGGGTCTCCACGACCGTGCACCGGAAGTCAACCCTCCTAACCGTGCCCGAAGTCCCGCCCACCTCGATGAAGTCCCCCATCTTGACCGAACGCCCGAAGATGAGGATGATGCCGCTCACCATGTTGTTGCAGATGTTCTGGAGGCCTATGCCCAAGCCGAGGCCCAGGCCGCTCGCGGCGACGGCCAGGCTGGTCCAGTTGACGCCCAGGAGCCCCATCGCGACAACGGCGAACACTATCCAGATGACGTAGGTCAGCAGCATCTGCATGGGCATCTTCTGCGTGTCGCTAAGCGAGATCTCCTCGGGGAGGTTCTCGATGGAGGCCCTCCCGAGGTTCATGAGCGACCTGAACATGAAGAAGAGCCCCACGATCAGGAGCACCTTGGTGAGGTCGAAGGACGCCTCCCCCACCGAGTAGCCGGTGGTTAGCATGTTCCCCAGAAGCGAGGTTGACCCGGGAATCGCTATGAGCCACGGGACGGTGCACAAAAGCGAGAGGGACCAGGTGACGGGGAGCAGGAACGCGTTCAGGACCGCGAACTTCACCGGCGCCTTCTCCTTGGTGAAGACCTTGTCGCAGAGGATGGAGCCGAGCCTCACGAAAGCGTCCCCCAAAAGCAACATGTTCACCACGGTGAAGAGGAGCATGAAGGCGAGCACGGCCAGCCTGGGATAGCCCACGACGGTTATGAGGAGAGATATGACTGCGAAGTAGACGGCGGATCCGTAGGCGAAACGCTCGAGCAGGGGTTCCCTCCGGTCCCGGTCGCCGCCGTCCGCCTTTTCCTCCGTATCCCCCGTTTTCCCAGCCGCCGTCGGTCCCCAGGTCGCCTCGGCCCCCCCAGAATTGCCCTTTCCCCCGCCGTCCGGCCGCGTTTCCCCGACGGCGCGGGCGGCTCCGCCCTCCCCGCCGCTTCGGGCCGCCCCGTCGCAGGCGCCTTCGAACGCGTCCCCCGCGTCACCCGCGCCCCCCGAGTCCTTCGCGAGCTTGGCCGCCCGGACGCCGTCCGGCGGCCCGTTCCCCCTTTCTTCCTTTCCTTTCGCGAGCCTCCTCAGCTCGAACAGGAACGCCGCCAGGATAGCGAACCACAGGATCGAAAGCGCTCCGGTCGGAACGTCGGCGTACAGCAGCAACACCCCCACCGCGGCCGGGGGATAAAACCGGGCGAGGGGCGATCTGTCGTTTTCGACCTTCTTCTCCGCCGCCATCCTCAGCCTCCAGCTGATGGAGGCGAGCGCCCAGATGAGGATCAGGACGCCGGGGAAGACGAAAAACAGGTAATTCCCGCCGTGATGGTTGCGGGAGGAGTTGAAAAGCGCGATCCCGACGTTTAAGAAGATCCACGGGCCCTTCACGATCTTCTGGGTAGCGACTTTCCAGTTCACGGGCTCCACGGGAAGCCTGTCCGCCCCTTTCCCCAGGAAAGTCCCCAGCAAAGCCACGATGAGGGCGGTCATGCAGAACGCGGTAACGCTCTGGAGCCAATCCTTCTGGGTCTGGGGGAAGAGGAACTTCTTCTTGGCGGCCATCTCGCGCAGCCAGTCGGAGAAGTAGCCGCCCTCGCCGGTGAACTCCGGGAGCTTGAAGGAGGTGAGCCGGCTCTCCGTGAAATAGTACTCCTTCCAAGCCTTTGGGATCTCGGCGGAGTAGCTTTCGATGTATCCGTCCAGACGGCCCAGGAGAGCGCGCGCCTCGGCGATCGCGGCGGGCACGTCCTCCGAGAGCCACTTGGCCATGTACTCGGCTTTGAGGAAATCAGACTGAACGGCCGACCAGTCGCCCGGCAGCGGGGCCCGGGCGGCATGGGCGGCGGCGTTCAAGCTGGCGAGCTCCCTCGCCTTGGGGTCCAGGGCGTCGGCGACGGAGTCCAGGCCGGCCGTCTCGTCGGCAAGCGCCGCCCTGTATCCCCTGAGCTGGCTCAGGATGTCCTCCTGGACGTGGGGGCTCACCTCGGGCCGCTGGTACTCCCGCAAAAGGGCGTTCAGCTCGTCCGAGTCGGAGGCGACTGCCGTCCTCAGCTCCCGTGAAGCCTCGGCAACCCTGGCGGAAAGGGACAGGAAGTCCCCCGAGCGTTCCGAAAGCGCGTCGTAAGGGTTGTCGATGTGGGCGGAAGGGACGGACTTCCAGGGATCGTCCAAGCTGGACTTGGCTTCCGGGGCTGCGGGGGGCTCAGGGGGCTCAAGTCCGGCAGGTGCGCCGGGGACGGTCGCCGCGGACGCCGGATCTCCCGCTGGCGCCGCGGCCGGAGCCGCCCCGGACGGCGGAAGGGCGCGGGTTGGCGCCTCGTCCCCGGCGGCCGCCGGGGCGGGCCCTCCGGACTCCCCCGCAACGGGCCCGCCCCCCCCGCCTGGCTGGGCTTCCGCCGCGCGCGGGTGGAAGACGAGGAGCGAGGCGAGAAGGACGGCTGAGGCAAGAGGCGCTGCAAGGACGGTTCTCATGTGGTCCCCCGGAAACGTGCGCGTTGTCCCGGCGCTTCGCTCCCGCGCCCCCTCGCCGCCCCTCCCCGGCGAGCGTCCGAAAGGCCGGGGCGCCCCCGCGCGCCCCGTGCCGGGGGGTCGGGATGCCCGGACAAGCGCCTGAGGGAGCCCGCCGCTCAGGACGGGAGCCGCCCGGCCCGGCCCTGCGGGTCAAGTCAGGACGGTCCGGTTTGCCGGGCGCTATCGCCCGTTGCGATTCGGCGCGGAAACTTTGAAATTTAACCACATGCGGAAACGTATCGCAACTTGCCCCGATACCGCGCGGCCCGGCAGAGGCGGATGCTTGAACCCGGCTCGCTTGCGGGAGACGGGGAAACGCGTCCCGCGCGGCGCGCCTTGCGCTGGAAGAGCCGCGAAAGATCCCCCAAGGCGGGCTGCACGGCAAACGCGGGTCGAAATCACCGCAGGAAAATTCCCCCGCGTCGCGCGACGCGTCCGGAGCCGCCTGCTTTTCCGCCGCCGTTTATTAAATTCGACGCTTTCCCCTCGCCCGCTTGCGCAATCCGCATCATTTCCCAGCGTCGCCTCTTTCCCGCCAGACGCCGCGAGCTTGTGACGAACCTCTTCGTCCACAGCCATCACATTCATGAACCGATTACGAATCAGCCCGGGGCGGAGCCTCGGGGAAACTCACCCGCGCCGCCCCCGAGGCCGCCCTTGCGGCACGGGGGAAATAATCCCCCCCCTCCCGCCCGCAGTCCCGCTCCGCGAGCAGGGGGCAGGCGCGGCAAGCCGGGAGGCCAGCCAGCCGGCGCGCCCCCCCGTCCGCTTTCCTGTCGGTCGAAGCGGCCCAACGGCGCCCCGAACTTTGTTATAATGCCCTTTCGGGGCCGCCCGCGCCTTTTCGCGGGCCTGCCCGCGGCCGGCCGTTCCACCAAGAATTTCCCCAAAGACGATCCCGACCCATGTTCCGAAACTCCCTGGCCCTTTTGGAAAGGCTCCCCGACGCCTACGTGCTCGCGGCGGGGGACGTGATGCTCGACCGCTTCGTGTACGGGGAGGCGGTACGCCTCTCCCCCGAGGCCCCGGTTCCCGTGGTGGAGGTCCGGCGGAAGACGTGGACCCCCGGCGGGCTCGGGAACGTGGTGATGAACCTCCACGCCCTGGGCGCCAAGGCGCTGGCGGCGGGGGTGGTCGGAGCGGACGCCAAGGCCGACGCGCTGAGGAACCTCCTGGGCGGGGCGCTCACCGACGGGTCCCCTGGCTTCATTACGGACCCGGACCGCCCGACGACCGTGAAGACCCGGGTCATAGCGGGAATCCAGCAGGTGGTGCGCTACGACGAGGAGTCCACCCGGGGCGTGGGCCCGGCCGTCGAGGAGGCCTACATGGAAGGCGCGGCCAAGTCCTTCCTGAGGGCGGGGGCTTTGACCGTCTCCGACTACGGCAAAGGGCTGCTCACGCCAAAGGTTATCTCGTTCCTCTTGGCCAAGGCCCTGGAGCACGGCATCCCTTCGGTCGTGGACCCCAAGGGCGAGGACTACGAACGCTACAGGGGCGCGACGCTGGTCACTCCCAACCGCGCGGAACTCTCCCTGGCCTTAGGAACCGATCTGACCCGCGCTGCGGGGGAAAGGCTCGCCGAGGGCGGCCGCGAGCTCATGCGCCGCCACGGCCTCGAGAACCTGCTCGTCACCAGGAGCGAGGACGGCATGACGCTCCTTCTCGCCTGCGGGAAAACGCTTCATCTCCCCACCCGGGCACGGGCTGTCTTCGACGTGAGCGGCGCCGGGGACACTGTGGTGGCCGTCATGGCCGCCTCCCTGGCAGTCGGCGCCTCACTGGCAGAAGGCGCCTCCCTGGCGTCCCTGGCGGCAGGGGTAGTCGTGGGCAAAGTGGGCACAGCCACGGCGAGCCCCGAAGAGATAAGGGAATGGACGGCCGTCGCCGAGCTTGCCGCCGCGACCTGAGCCCGGGCCAAAACCGCACCGGCGCGGGCCGGAAGCGGTTCTGCGGCGGGTCCTTCGCGAGGCATCGGGCGCAACCGGCTTCAGGAACTCTCGGCGCGCTACTGTGCGGGCGCTTAAGGATTTCCGGCGGCGACAACGAAACTGCGCAGCCGGGAAACCTCCGGCTTAAGAGTTCCCTGCGCTGGATCCGCGGAGGCGCCGGCCTTAGAACATCAGCCAGCCGCCCCTCCCGGACCGCCGGGGCCGTCCCGGCCCTCCGTTGCCCCCGGCCCGCAGGCCCCTCCCGGACCGCCGGGGACGTCGCCAGCGGCGGGTCCCGGCGCCTTCCTTACGCCGGAATCCTCCCGGCCCTTCCCGCCCTCCAAGTCCCCGGCCGCCTCCTTCTCCTTTTTGGGCTTGGGCGGCCGCCTGTTGCCGAGCCTCTGGGCGGCGGCGAGCCCGTCCTTAATCCAAACGGCGATAAGGGAGCTTGCGGCCTTCAGGGAGTCCTCCACCTCCGGGAGTTCCTCGTCGAGGAAGGGCGAGAGCACGTAGTCGGCGTTTCCGGTGGATCCCCCCCAGAAGTCCTTGGGCTGGCGCCCGATGCCTATCCGGAGCCTGGCGAAGTCGGCATGCACGAATTCCTTGATGGAGTCTATGCCCCTGTGCCCGGCGCTCCCGCCTCCCCTGGAGGCCTTCACCTTGCCCGGGGGCAAATCCATCTCGTCGTGGACCACCAGCAAGCCGTCGGCCGGGGAGACCTTGTAGAAGGCCACGAGCTCCCTCGCCGCATGCCCCGAAAGGTTCATGTAGGTCTGCGGCCAGGCCAGTATCACACGCGAGCCGCCCTTGGATCCCACCGCTATGACGCTGGACTTGAAGTTGGAAGGGGGCCCCGCTGCCCCGGGGCGGCCCGAAACGTAAGCGTCCAGCGCCATGAAGCCCACGTTGTGCCGGGTGTCGGAGTAGGCGGGGCCCGGGTTCCCGAGCCCCAGGACGAGCTTCGTGCCCGAAGGGTCCATCTGGCATCCTCCCCCGGCCGGCCTCGCGGGCCCCGGGGCGAACGCCCGCGGGGAAATTCTGGCCCCGGGGCAACAGCATTGTAGGGCAACCGGCCGCCCTTGCCAAACCGCCTCCGGGCCCGGGGGCCTCCACGGGTAATTTTTTGACACCGCGGCGCCGTTTTCTTGCAATCGGCCATGCCCTGTAATAAAATCCAACAGCCAAGGGACATTTCGCCCCCGCGGCGGACCTTCGTCCCGCCCGGGACGCCGCCGTCCCCGCGGGACCGGGGCCGGGCCCCGAGACGTCCTGCCGTCCCAGTGAGACCTTTTCTTGACGAAAAACCCTCGCGCTTGACGAAAAACCCTCGGCGACGTTTCAGGCGTTCCCTGACGCTTCGCCGCGCACGCCGGGCTCCGGGCGGGGGCGACAAGGCCTCCCTGCCGCCGGCCCTAACCCACCATTGGGAGTATCGACCACATGAAAAAGCACACCTGCATAGTCTGCGCCTACGAGTACGACCCCGCCGTGGGCGACCCCGACAACGGCATCGCCCCCGGAACCCCCTTCGAGGCCCTCCCGGCCGACTGGGTCTGTCCCGTCTGCGGGGCCGGCAAGGACCAGTTCGAGCCCACCGAGTAGGACAGGCGGCGGGCGGGGGGCCTTCAGGGCCCCCGCCCCGGAGTTCCCGCCCGGCCCCCCGCAGGCGCCGAAGCCCCGGGGGGGCGGGCCTGGAGGCGCAGATGATCTACCCATTCAACGCGGCCGAGGCCTTCAAGATCGCCGTAACCATCGAGGACAACGGCCTCAAGTTCTACCGCGACGCCGCAAAGCGCTTCGCGCCCTCCCCCGCGTCCGTGGTCTTCGACGCCCTCGCCCACGAGGAGGAGGGCCACAAGGCCTACTTCCAAAGCCTTCTGGACGCCCTCCCGAAGGACGGGCCCCCCACCGCCTTCGACCCAGAAAACCAGATGGACCAGTACCTGCAGATGATGGCGGGCATGCACATCTTCCAGAAAGACCCCGCCAAGGTGGACAAGGTCCTGGAGGCCGTGAAAAGCGAGAAGGACGCCATCGAGCTGGCCATAGCCTTCGAGAAGGACTCCGTCATGTTCTTCGTCCAGCTCAAGGAGGCGTCCGCTGGGATGGGCGACCGCGTCTCCGTGGACAAGCTCATCGCGGAGGAGGCCCGCCACTTGCGGATCCTCGCCAGGGAATACAACCGGCTCTTCGGTTCGGCCAAGTAGCCCCCGGCTGGGCCGCAGCTTCCGGCGCCCCCCGGGCCCCGCGACGGGTCCGAGGGGCGTTTTTTTGCGCCTCCTCCCGGCGGATCCCGCCGCCGCGCCCGGAGAGCCCGGCGCCCCGCTCGCGGGCCGGACCCTCTGGGAGCGGCCCGGAGTTGCGGGGAGCGGCCGGAACCGGATCGCCCCGCGCCGTCCCGGGGACGCCGATCCTCGGGCGAAGCCGGGGCGGTCCGCCCGGCGGCCGGAGTTTCCGTCCGCGCGGATTTTCGTCTCGCCGCGCTTCACAGCCGACCCCCCATGGCCTATAATTGTTTTTCGATTTCCCGAACGCGCCTTTTTACCGGGGATTCGGACCCGGCGCGCGTCCGGGGGCCCCGCAGGCCGGGAAAAGACCGGGGCCCTCCCGGGCAGTCCCGCCCCGGCTGCCCCATGCCGCCGCCGTAAGGGCCCGTGACCCCCACGACCGTCGCGGGCGGCCCCTTGAACGGGCGCCCGCGCGCGAAAGCCCGCCCTCCTCGAAGGCGGACCGACAGCACCAAGAAGGATTGACCCTTAATATGGAACCGATAAAAATCTGCGACAACGTGTTCTGGGTGGGCGCCGTGGACTACGACATCCGCGACTTCCACGGGTACCTGACTCCCCGAGGGAGCACCTACAACGCATACCTCGTGCTCGACGAGAAAATAACCCTGATCGACACCGTGAAGCACGGCTTCGAAGACGAGCTCCTCTCCAGGATCTCCAAGGTGGTGGAGCCGACGAAAATCGACCAGGTCGTCTCCAACCACGCCGAGATGGACCATTCCGGCGCCCTTCCGGGGATCATGAGGGCCATAGGGGCCTCGAAGCCCGTCTACGCTTCGGCGATGGGTGTCAAGAACCTCGGCGGCCAGTTCCACGGGGAGAACCTGAACCTCCTGGACGTGGCCAAGGAGCACCCCGCCTCCGGGAAGTTCAGCTTCCAGTTCCTCGACACCAAGATGATCCACTGGCCGGACAGCATGTTCACCTTCGTGCCGGAACTGGGGATCCTTTTCTCCCAGGACGGCTTCGGGCTCCACTACGCTTCGACCGACCGCTTCGACGACCAGGTGCCGACGGGCCTCCTGAGGAGCCTCGCCGTCAACTACTTCGCGAACATCCTCACCCCCTACACGGCCCAGATAGGGAAGGTGCTGGAGACCGTGAAGTCCTCGGGGCTCCTGGACAAGATCAAGATAATCTGCCCCGACCACGGGGTGGTGTGGCGCAAGGACCCCTCATTCATAGTCGGGCTCTACGCGCACCTGGTGAGCCAGAAGCCCTCGAGGAAGGCCGTGGTCGCCTTCGACACGATGTGGCACTCAACCGAGCGCATGGCCCGCGAGCTCACGGACGCGCTGGGCGCGCGCGGCATAGAGACCGTGTACCTGAGCCTCAAGAACAGCCACAGGAGCCAGGTCGCCACCGAGGCCTACGAGGCCGCCGCCGTGCTCATAGGCTCCCCCACCATCAACAACCAGATGTTCCCTTCGGTAGCCGACCTGCTGTGCTACCTGAAAAGCCTCAAGATGAAGAACAAGATAGGCGCGGCCTTCGGTTCCCACGGCTGGAGCGGCGAGGGAGCGAAGCTCGTTCAGGCCGAGCTGGCCAACATGGGCTGGAAACTCCCCTCCCCCGAGGTGCGCGTGCAGTGGGTGCCCAAGGAGGCCGACCTCCAGCCTTTGAAGGAGCTCGCCAAGACCGTGGCCGACGAGGTGGACAAGCTCCAGCCCTAGCTGCCCCGCGCCCAGCCCTAGCTGCCCGCGCCCGTCCCTGGCCGGCCGCGTCGTCGGCACCGTGCCGGGCGGCTCCGGGCACGGGGCGCCGGGACTTAACGGTCAAGGCCTCCAAGCCCGGACGCCGGGTTCACGCCCCCCGGACGGGAAACCGGGAGCCGGAGCCGCTCCGCCCCCGCGCCCCGCTTCGGCTCCGGGCCCGCTCCGGACGAGCCCAGCTCGGACCGTCTCGATTCGCCCCTGCCTCTCCGGGCCTCAGGCCCACAAGGCGCAGGGGCTTTTCGCGTCGCCCCCGGCCGCTAGGTGTCAGGCCCATTTTAAAATGTCCGGGTTATTCCAAAATTAAAATGTCCGGTCTCCAATTTTCAAATGTCCGGTTTGTTACAGGGGTTCCGGAATTTTTTAGACTTGGCACGATAGTCG
>JAIRZX010000530.1 GCA_031267005.1 Deltaproteobacteria bacterium | reverse complement strand
CGCCATGCCCAGAACCCTTTCGGAGCGCATCCCAGCTCGGGCACGATGCGCCAGATCTTGCTAAAAACCTTGCCCGGATTGGCTTATGGAGACTGCAGGGCAATTATCCGGGACCATTCCTGAACGTAATCCTGCTCGGACGCGGCGTCCAAGATCAGTTTGGAACCCCTGTCCCGCTGAATTTCCGAGATATTATTCATCTGGTTTTATTCAACGCGCTGTTAGGCCGCGCGGTCCAGGCGAAAGCGCTTCCGTTCCGGCTGTCCCGGCGCCTGGCCGGGCTGCTGCCGCGCGTTGCTGTCCCGCGCTCCCTTACGAGCCGCCGTCCGCGCGGGCGAAGCCGTTTGTGGGGCTTGGCGAGCGAAGCAGTTTGGGGGGCTTGCGCCCGGCGGCGCCCTATGTTGCGCCTTGCCGCGCGCCGATCTTCGTCTGGCGAAGCCGGCCCTTCCGGAATGCCCGCTCTTTTCCGGGCGTTTGTTGCTTTTCCCAAGATTCTCTGATAATCTCCAAGCTGTAGCCTGGCAGGGAGGTTAGGTTGGCAAAGGCGGTTCCGCGCCTCAGCCGCCTCCGGGGCCGGCGCGTAACCCCGGGCTTTTTTCAGGCCGCACGGCCTTTCCGAAAGCGGAGACAAACATGAGCAGCGCCAGTTCACCGAAAGGCCAGCCCGAGCTGAACAAGGGGAGGGCCGCGGGCCAGGAGGGCAAATTCCTCACATTCTCCCTGGCCTCAGAAGAATACGGCATCGGCATCCTGAAGGTCCGGGAGATCATAGGCATGATGCCCATCCGGACCGTCCCCCAGACGCCCGGGTTCGTGAAGGGGGTCATAAACCTCCGCGGGAAGGTCATCCCCGTAGTCGATCTCAGGCTCAAGTTCAACATGTCCGAGACCGAGTACACGAACAAGACCAGCATCATCGTGGTGGACGTGGCGGCGGGCGCCGACCGCTTCATCCACATCGGCATCGTGGTGGACTACGTCTCCGAAGTGGTCAACATCAAGGCCGACGAGATCGAGGCCGCTCCGGCCTTCGGCTCCAGGCTGAACACAGAGTACATCCTGGGCATGGCCAAGATCGGCAAAGGCGTCAAGATCCTCCTCGACATCGACCGTATCCTGGTCGGCGAGGACCTCGCGGGGCTCGCCCTGGGCTTCTGACGGGCGGGATGCGCCGCTGGCGGGCAGGGGCCGGCCGCGGCCGGGCGGCCCCGGAAGGGGGCCGCGCCGCCGGCTTGCGCCCGCGCGTTGCCGGAATCCCGCGTTCTCCCCGAAACCCGCCCGGCCTCGCCCGGCGGATCCCCCCCCGCCGGAAGCGGCATGGCCGGGCCAGGAAGCGGCCGGACGCCCGTTGGGCCGCCCCCGCCCGTTCGCCCGCCAAGGTCCGGGAATTACCGCCCCTCGCCGGACCGGCGAGGGCCAGAACGCGAAAAAGCCGGAGGCTCCCCTCCGGCTTTTTCTTTGGCCGCGTCCGGAAACCCCGCCCGGCGGCTCGCCCCCGGGCGTCAGGGAGCCGTTTCGCCTCCCCCCGGAAGGCCCGTCCTTCAGCCCCGGACCAGGATCTCCGCGAGCTTCCCGTGGAGGATGCCGTTTGTGGCAAGGATGCCGCCTTCCTCACCCGGCAGGTAGGGATCCCCGTTCATGCCGGTGACCTTGCCTCCCGCTTCGGAGACCAGGAGGGCGCCGGCGGCGGCCGACCAGAGCCCCCCCTCCCCCTGGAAGTAGCCCTCGGCGCGGCCTCCCGCCACGTAGGCGAGGCTCAGGGAGGCGGACTCCTCGGCGGCAAGCGCCATCGCGGCGTCCTGGACGCGCTTGAGCGGCTCGCGCCCCTCCGGGCCGGGGGCGGCAAGCCCCGTCCGCACGGCCGCCGACTCCAGCCTCCCGCAGTCGGAGACGCTGATGGGGCCCTCGCAGAGCCCGATGCCGGGGACCTGGCGCCACTGGAACGCCCCGCCGCCGGAGATGGCCCAGAACAGCTCCATCAAGACCGGGGCCAGTACCACCCCCAGAAGGGTCTCCGGTCCCCCGGAGGGCCCCTTGCCGACTAAAGCCAGCGAGACGGCGAAAAACGGGCTCCCGCGCCTGAAGCTCCAGGGGCCGTCCAGGGGGTCCGCCACCCAGAACAAATCCGGCGCCTCCCCCGGAGGGGGGCCGCCCTTCACGTAAATCGGATGGTCCGGGAAGGCCTCGTAGACGGTCCTCCTCAGCTCCCTCTCGGAGTCCCGCCCCGGACCTTCGGAGGAGGGCGCCCGGCCCTCCCAGCGTCCCTTCGCGTGGTCCGCGTAGGCGTCCAGGAGCCTTCCGGCCCCGGTCCTCGCGGCGTTGAAGGCGGTTATCAGGCAGTCGTCCATATCCAAAGCCTTTACGGCGTTTTCGCTGCGTGCCATTTTAGCTGTGCCTCCTTTCCCCGCCGGTTTCGGACCCGTGAAGGCATCCGTACCGTCCCGGCGCGCCTCCGGCTTCCGGGGGCCCTCAGGGGCCTCCGCCCCGGCTTGCGGGGTTGCGCCCTCCGGCCGCAAGCGGCCTTTTCCGATTCCGGCATTCCGGCCTTTAACGGCGGGACGGCCGGAGGGGGCAGGGCCTGAGCGCCAGGCGCCCGGCGCGGGGTCTAGTTCGGGCCCCAAGCGCCCGAGGCGGCGCCTCGGCGACGGAGCCCTCCAGGCGGGCCCTGAGCGGGGCCCGTCCTTATATCCGACATTATACTCCGAGCGGTCAATCCCGGCCGGCCCGGGACGCTCCCCAGGGCGGAAGGGGCCGTTCGCCGCCTCTTTCGCTGCCCCGCTGGTTGACATGATGTGTTATCATAGGGGGTTCACTTCGCCTTACCAGATTCCGCCCGCAAGCCGGCCTCGGCCCCTTCAAGCCGGCCTCGGCCCCTTCCGGGACTCCCCGTTATTGCGGCCGCCCTCAGGCGCGCCCGCCAGCCGCCGCGTCTCCCCCCGGGGACGCGCTCCCGCTTCCGCCAGCCAGCTCCGGCGCCTTCTGCCCGCTCCGTCACGCACGCCCCCTTCCTCCAGCCCGCTCCCCCGCGCCGCCCTGCCGGCGCCAGCCAACTCCGGCCCACCGCCAGGCCGACGCCCGCCGACTCCCCCGCGCCGCCCAGCCGGCGCCAGCCAACTCCGGCGCGCCGCCAGGCCGACGCCCGCCGACGCCGCCCGCCCGCACGGGTGCACCAGTCCGCTCGGGTAGTCCCGCCCGCTTCCGCAAGCTCTCTCCGGGACGCCGTTCAAAGGCACCGGCCCTCCCGGGAGGCAACCCGCCGGCCGGGGCAAGGGCCCTGAACGGCACTGGTTTTCAGGGGCAAGCCGTCTACCCCGAAGCAAGACTTCATGGGCCGATTCCGGTTAAAATCTCCTTGGCGGGCCCCAGCGAAGGCTCCGGCGGGCCTCAGCGCGGCCCTGCGGCCTGCGCCCTCGCGGCGCACCCGCCGCCCGCCGGGAACTTGGCCCGCCCTCCGCCGGGGCTGCGGGCCCTGAGCCGCCGCCGTTCGGCGGGCGCCGGAGCGGGGCAGGCGCACGGGGCCGCTTCTTCCCGGCGGCTTCGGCCGTTTCCACGCTTTTTCGGATTATCCCGTCAGCGCCGCCTTTTCCCGGAACCCCCCCCGCCCCGAAGGCCCCAGGCCTTCCCGGAGGGCAGGATGCGGGGAAAGGGCGGCGGCGCCCAAAAGGAGGGACGTGCGGCAATGAGCCAGGCTACCGGCAAATTCACCCTGGAGTATCTCCTGAACCTTCTCATGTCCGTAGGGCTCCTGGGACAGAAACAGGCCGGGTCCATCACCGCCGAATACCAGATGGCCCTGGAGGCCGGGGCGAGGCGCACCCGGAGCAAGGGCGGCTCCTCCGTCGCGGGCGCCCAGGAGACCACCGCCGATCCCCTCGACTTCCTGATAGGGCTCCACCTGCCACTGGTAGGGAGCCATAACGGCAAGAGGGTCATAGACGACGAGATCCTGGCGCACCTGATGGCCAAGCAGAGCGGGCTCCCCTACCGGAGGGTGGAGCAGAGGGAGCTGAACATCGAGTTCATCACCTCCCTCCTTCCCCAGACCTTCGCCCAAAGGCACCTGGTTCTCCCCTTGGCCTACGAGGGCCAAAACCTCCAGGTGGGCGTGAGGCACCCCTTCTGCCAGAACGTACTGGACGACGTGAGGCGGGTCTCGAGCCATCCGGCCGTGCCCGTCATCATGAGCCAGTCGAACCTCCAGAAGCTCATAAGCGACATTTACGCCTTCGGGAGCTCGGTCCGGGGGGCGACGGGGCTCTTTTCGGGGGGATCGAGGCTGGGGCTTGACGTCTCGAACCTTGAGCAGTACGTGAAGCTCAAGAGCGCCTCGGAAATAAACGACGACGACCAGCACATAAAGAACCTGATCGACCTCCTCTTCGCAGAGGCCTTCGACGGGCACGTCTCGGACATCCACCTGGAGCCCAAGCGGGACTGCCTGCTGGTCCGCATGCGCTTCGACGGGGTCCTCCACGAGATGTACAGGCTCCCGGCGGTCATCCACCCCGCCATCGTCTCCCGCATCAAGACCATATCCCGTCTGGACATAGCCGAGAGGAGAAGGCCCCAGGACGGCCGCATCAAGATAGCGCACCGCGACTCAGAGGCGGAAGTGCGCGTCTCCACCGTGCCGGTCGCCTTCGGGGAAAAGGTGGTCATGCGTATCCTGGACCCGGAAGCGCTGTTCCTGGACCTGAAGTCGATGTTCCACAACAAGGACGACTACTCCAAATGGCAGGAGTTCACCCAGCACCCCCACGGCATAATCCTGGTGACGGGCCCGACAGGAAGCGGCAAGACCACCACGCTTTATTCCACCCTGCGCCAGATAGCCACCTCGGAGGTCAACGTCACTACCGTCGAGGACCCGATAGAGATGGTCCACGAGCAGTTCAACCAGATAGCCGTCCAGCCCAAGGTCGGCATCACATTCGGGAACATCATCCGCACGATCCTCCGCCAGGACCCCGACATCATCATGGTGGGGGAGATGCGCGACAAGGAAACGGCCGAAAACGCCGTGCAGGCTGCCTTGACCGGCCACCTGGTCGTCTCCACCCTCCACACCAACGACGCCCCATCGGCGGTGGTCCGCCTGGTCGAGCTGGGCCTGGAGCCTTTCCTGGTCTCCTCCACCGTCGTCGGCATCATGGCGCAGCGCCTGGTGCGCCGCATCTGCCCCAACTGCATAGACGAGTTCGTCCTGACCGCCAGGATGGCCCTCGATCTGGGCTTCATAACCCAGGGGGATCTGACCTTGAAGCACGGCCGGGGCTGCGAGGCCTGCCGCAACACCGGCTACAAGGGGAGGATCGCCACGGTCGAGGTCATGCCGTTTTCCGACGGCATGAAGGAGGTAATTCTCCACGGGGACTCGAACGCTCTATCCATAAAGGCCATGGCCCGCAACGAGGGCATGACGACCCTCCGCGAAAACGCGCTGGACCTCATGCTGGCCGGACTTACCACCATCCAGGAAGTATTGAGGGTCACTACCGCCGACTGACGACCGAACTTGCCGAACGGCGCGCGTACTGCGGATAATTCTCCCGCTGAGATGACGGGCACAGGATTAGCGCGGGGTTGACAGGCATAAGCCACGCGAAGATATGACTGGCGCAGGGTTCGCGCGGGAACTACTGGCACAAGCCACGCGAAGATATGACTGGCGCAGGGTTCGCGCGGGAACTACTGGCATAAGCCACGCGCGGGAACTACTGGCATAAGCCACGCGCGGGAACTACTGGC
>JAIRZX010000375.1 GCA_031267005.1 Deltaproteobacteria bacterium | reverse complement strand
GTTATTTTCTAACTATACCGTTGCAACCCCATATTAACGCTAGAAACTCAGTGTCCAATTGCCTACATGCAACCGATCAGATTTATTGATGTGGCGGCATAAAAAATATTAGTTGGGCTATCTGATGTATGGCATAAAAATAATATATTTTCCCACGTGTCAGTTACACCAATTTTTCCAGTGAACACCTGAATGCCTTTAAAACGCTGCCAAGCGGCGGAAAGGCATAGCGCGGCGCCACACAAGCCGCACAAGCCGCACAAGCCGCACAAGCCATGCCTGTCATTCTGAGCTCTGCGGGAATCCCGGACTTGGGCACATCAAAGACGTAGTTCTGAATTACCGATACAGCGGGATAGTGGTGGCGGATTTTCCAACCGCGTATTTTTCCAAAATTTATAGGTAAGGGTTGTCCTGCGTCTTTCAGGAGTCGAACTTCGGGGAGGCGAGAGGAGGGCCGGGAGTAGAGGGGAGGCAGGCGTAGTCGGCTGGAGGCTGCCATGTGAAGGGTGAGGGACCGATTAGCTCCCAGATACTCCTGCGTATTTATGACGCCGCCGCAATAAATCGACACGGGACTGGGGTTATGTCGATGATATAGAGCACAATAATATAAAAAGCTAACTTTTATAATTTTAGATGAACTATAGTTAATTTATGGTCTATTAAATTGACTCCACAACACCTCATTTCCAGCAGGAAAGAGGTGTCCACCCTACTACCCCATGGAGCCTGGCGGATTTATTGCGGCGGCGTCATTTATGAGAATAGACACTAGCATATACCGCAACAAAGCCCAGGAGCCAAAAATATGGCGCTGAATAAATAGTTCGTCAAGACGAGAAGGGGAAAACAAAAGAGAATTAAAAATTTTTTCAAGCCTTAAGCTAAACAAGAGGTGCGGAGGGCATATCTACGGCCTTGTTCAATGATGTTTTTTCTTTGTGACTGCATTCTTGATTTCAACCAGATGCTTCACAACCGTATACATGAAAATCAAGCCGTGGAAAATCATCAACACGCAAAGCAGAATTATCGCGATCAGCCACTTGTCCCCGGTATTTATGCGAGAGCTGTCCGCTATATCCGTTATTGCCATTATCGCGTATCCGCATGCAACGAATACTACGGCGAGCATTGTCCAAAAGAAACCTGAAGGCATCTGGTTTCCAGACGGCTCAGTCGCATTCATTCTAGTTGCGTCCCAGCGATAAACTGTCAAAGATTTGCCGCATGATTGGCAATCAACAAGAGTTACCTTCTCGTCATCAGAAATTTCGTTAACAAAAGAACAATTGGGGCATCTAATAATCATCTGTTTATTCCTGGCTTATGCTCCCGCGCCTTGTCAGCGCATATCAAAAATTATGCTTGGCAAAGCCAATTCTTTTGTGCCGCGGACGGCACGGCGGCAACGAAATTGAGCTAATTGGAAAATATGACATAAAGACTTACCAAACTTTTTTATAACACATATTTCCTGGCATGTCAAACGAAAGCGATTAAAATATTTCAAAAGCCTATCACGCGTGAGGGTTCGAACTTGCTGTAAGCCTCCCTTCCTCCTTCCTCCTTCCTTCCTTCCTTCCTTCCCAACCTGCCTGCCTGCCTACTTCCCTCCCTCACGGAACTTAGGGGGGGTAGCGTCGTCCCGAAAGCCATGGGAGGCCCTTTAGTGCCTAACAGAGGCCGTGGCTGGAACGGTGGCGCCGAATGCTTTCCCCAGACTTGTCCGGCTGGTGTTTGCCAACCCCGATAGGCAGCAAATGAACTTTTGCGAGCAATCCCTATGAAGGCCGTCACTGGCCTTTCTCGGGAGGGCAGGGGGTTGCGGCGGTATCGAAGTCCGGCCCTGCGACGAATCCGACAGCCAGGACGTATCCGTTCACGGGCTCAAGGGGGAGCGGTCCTGGATCCCGTGTCAGGCTGGAGTCGGGCTTATGGCAAGAGAGGGAGCGGGGTTCGGCAGAACAAGGCAATGCGGGCCTGGGTTATGAGGGAGGTTGCCCGAGACCAATGGGGGAGGTGGTCTTACACACCGTGAACGGATACCTTGCCAACACTCTCTGGGTTCCCAATGCTGACGTATAGAGAGGTGAGGGTTTTCGCAATGTCACCAGCGCTAAGAAGCGCAACTCTTTGGTTATCCGCAATCCGGCGACAACGGCTGAAGGCATTCCGCAGCGGCAGACATCAAGGCCGGGGGGGGCTCACGCGCAGTCGTGCTTGTCCCAGGGTTCCTGGCTGTCGCGCTTCAACGCCTTCTCCAGCCTGGCAAGGGCGGCTTTGAGCCGACCGACCTGGCCCTGCTTGTAGCTCGGGTTCTTCAGAACCTCGAAGAGCACCCGGCCCTCCACCCCGGGCGCGAGCAAGAACTCCCCGACCATGGCCAGGGTTGGCAGGACGTCCATGCTGGTGGCCGGCTTTTCGCTTACGGTCCCCCTGGCTATCGCGTGGCCCCAGAAGGCGAGGGCGCCAGGCGCGAGGAGGGCGAAGACGGTCTTGAGCGGGCTGTCCTCGGCGAGGCGTTTCAGGCCCTCCCCCAGTTCCGCGCCGCTGATGTCCGCCTTGACCAGAAGGGCCCCGGAGTCGAGCCTCTCCAAGGCCCCGGCGGCGTTCCCGGCCTCGAGTATGCCCCCGGCCACGTGCGCGGAAGGCGGCACGCCGAACTCGAAGGAGGTGAACAGGGCGCCTTCCGAGGCGAGGGCGCCAGCCGGTCCCTTCCGGTCGAAGGCGTCCGTTACTATGATGACTGTCCTGATGTCGCTCATGATGCACCTTTAGCGCTTTACTCCGATGGCGTTGGGGAAGGCCTAACGCGAACCGGGAGGACGGCGTGAGGAAAGAGATTGGGGAAACGTGGAGAAAATGCTGTCTGAAACGCGGGGAGCGCGCTAAAGGGGAGTCTATCGGCAGCGGACTTGGGAGCCAGCCCGGGCGCGGCGGGAGGAACCTGCCCGGGCGGGGAAGGGGGACCGCGCCCGGACGCGGCTTGAGGCCAGCTTGGAGGCTTGGAACTGAAAAATGCCCGCCGGCCCGGCCTTTGCCGGGCCCCCTGCGGGGTTACGGAACTTCTCGGCCGTTCCGGTGCGCCTCAGTCGAAGCCTTCGAAGAGCTGGTAGATGACGGCGCCCTCGCAGTCGCGGGGAACGGGGTTCCCGGTCGCCTGGCACAAAGTGGGAACTATGTCGCACAGCCAGCGTGGCCTCTCGTACACGAAGCCCTTTTTGATGCCCGGGCCCCGGAAGCACAGGACGTTTTTGAGGCTCCCTATCCCCGACTCCCCCGTGGGAAGCCCGTAGCCGTGCTCGGCCATGTACTCGGGCTTCAAGGCGTAGACCACGTCGCCTGCCTGGCTGCCCCCCATGCCGAAGACCCGGGCGTCCTCCTTCCTGACGGCCAGGAGCACCGGGCGCTCCCCGGTCTCGGGGTGCCGGTAGTCCAGCAGGGCGTCGATTATCTCCGCGCGGGTGCGCTCGTAGTCCTCCCCCTTCACGATGCCCCCCGGATAGCGGCCCTCCAGGTTCACGTAGACGAACATGTACTTCTGGGGCACCGCCCGGGACTTCTCTAGCTCCAGCCGGTAGCCGTAGCCCTCGCTCTCCTCGTAGACGTCCCAGTAGCTCGTGCTGGGCTTCTTGACGTACGAGCAGAGCCCCTTGGCGGCGAGCGCCTCCGCCGTGTTGAAGATAGGCCCTGCGGGAGTGGCGCCGTGGTCCGAGCAGACGCACACGGCCGTGTCCTCCCCGAACAGTTCCATGAGCCTTCCGAGAAGCCTGTCCTCGATCCGGTAGACCGCCAGTTCGAGGGCGTAAGCCTCCCGGCGGATGACGGGGTCCGGGCTCTCCATGTCGCTCATGAAACCGTGGTAGAACCAGTCGATCGGATGCGAGTGCATGTAGAAGAGGTCCCAGTCCGGAGTCGCCTCCAGAAGGCTTTCCGCGGCGTTTAGGAGCCACTCCGAGTGGAAAGCCGCGAGTTCGGACACCGTTTCCCTGTCTATGGCCCCGCACAGGTAGCTCACGAGCCCTATGTCGTTCGCGGTAATCACCCTGGAGAAGTCTATGGACGCCGCCGCCTCCGGCGGGTCGACGAAGCCGCTGCGGCCGGAGATCCCCGAGACGTAGAGCGTAAAGACGTCCAGATCCTCGCTCATCTCCATGAGCTTCGCGCGGAAGACTCCTTTCTCGCCGGGGGGGCGGCGGGCTTTCCGTCCCCCGGCTTCCGGCCCTCCGCCGCCGTCCCCCGGAACGCTGGCTGCTTCAGGGCCGCCGACCCCCTCGCGGCGGGCGGCGTCCCCGCAGTCGCCTGTGTCCTCCCGGCCCCCCGGCACCGCCAGGAGCTCGAAGTCGAGCTCCACCGGCCCCGACCATTCGCCCTTCGAGACTGTAAAGAACGCCTCGCCGAAATCCTTGGAGGGCGCGAGGGCGAAGCGGTCGTAGCCGCCGCCGCCGGAGGCCCAGGCCAGACCGTGCCAGACGACAGGCTCGAGCCCCGCGGCGGACTCCCGGAAGTTCACCTCGGCCGCGAACTCGGCGTGCTCCCGTCCCGGAGGCAGGCCTGTCCAGCCCTTGGCCCTTTTGAACTCCACCCGCGTGCCCTGCCCGAAGGTTTCCGTGGACAGCATGCCCTCGGCCGCCAGGTACTCCCGGTGGGCGTTCCCCCTTTCCATGTGCCTTCGCTCGGCGGGCGAGATGCCCTCGCCCATCACCATGACGCCGTTCCGCATACTGCTGGGCCAGCTCATGGGGTAGTTCACCACGACGGACTTGAGCCCCGCCCTGTCCCAGCGGTCCCATATGGTCTCGGCGGTAAGTATCCTGGACCCGAAGGCCTGCACCGTCTCGCGGTGGGGAAGCGGCCTTCCCTCCACGTAATAGTAGTAGTCCTCGACTCCGTGGGTCCTGGGCCAGGCGCCGGTGGCCACGGTGGCCCAGGAGGGGGGGGTGACCGTGGGCAGGTTGAAGCCTTCCGTGAAATAGGCCCCGCCCTCCTTGAACTTCCGGAAGTTCGGGAGCTCGCCCTGGGCCATCAGGGCCTCCAGGCGCTTGGGGACGGCGCAGTCGAAGCCCACCAGGGCTGCCCTTCTCGCTCGGGCGTTTTTCGTAAGGGGCATAGCGGTTTTAGTCCTTGCCAGCGGGCGCGGGGGTGCGGCCGAGCGCCGCGGCGGCGGCTTCAGATGACCAGGCTGTTTCCCTGTATCATGTCAAGGAGATCTGCCCGGAGCTTGGGGAACCTCGGGTCCGCTCGGATGGGCTCGAAGTCGGCCTCCGGGCCCTCGCGCAGGGGGTTCTGGAAGTCAGCGAAGATCCTGCCCGGCGCCGCGCTCATGACCACTATCCTGGTGGACAGGAGCAGCGCCTCCTGGATGTCGTGGGTTATGAAGAAAAAGCACCTTCCCGCGCTCTTCCAGATCCGGCGGAGGTGCTGCT
>JAIRZX010000355.1 GCA_031267005.1 Deltaproteobacteria bacterium | reverse complement strand
TCCGAACCTGTCAGGGCCAATCCGGGCCAATCCGAACCTGTCAGGGCCAATCCGGGCCAATCCGAACCTGTCAGGGCCAATCCGGGCCACTCCGAACCTGTCAGGGCTTTAAGGTACCTGGAAAAACAGCAGGTTGAGTGCCGACGGCCCGGCCATTCGGAGTTTCCGTCCACTGGGGGGGGGGGGAACCTGAGCGTCTGTTCAGGTGCTTAAATTGGGAGAGCGGTCATGTGTCAGGCCGGAGTCGAGCTTCGGGCAAACGAGAGGGGTTCCTGGAGTAAAGGGGAAGCAGTCCTGGAGCAGAGTGAGGCGGTCCTGGGTTAGGAGGGAGGCAGCCCGAGACCTGGGAGGGGGGGCGCCAATTTTTTTGACATGCTCCCGCAGTCTGCTCCCCGCTTTCGCGGGATTGTCATGAGCATCAATATAGCTTCCGATGGGCCTTTATCTAATTTCTTTCCGATGGGTCTATATTGCTTTCCAGCGCTCCGTTGTCCTGTCCTTGTGCAGGCAAATCTATACCGTTTATGCAATCCCGGTACAGAAACCACTTCGGTTCGTTGCCATTGCCCGTGTCATAGCATCCCGTGAGCTTTCCGATTTCATCGCCTGTCTTGGGTTCCGTGATATTGCTATTGAATCTAAATATTGGAAAATGACGGGCATTCAATTCATATACGGTATAGTCATTTCCTTGATATTATTCAAATATTTAACAGCAATGGCAACAACAAGCGCGTACATAATAGTACTAAATAATATATTTCTGACTCAATATCATTATGTAAAGTCGAATTAAATATACATAACCTGATCGTATTAAATAAATTAGTCGCATTTGAATTTATTTAATAAAATCTGAAATTCAGAAGCGAATCAATACCGTATTCACCGTTACCGCTCCGGAAGGGCGCGATCCAGCGGACGGACCGGTCCCGCCTGTAGCGGCCTCGGTCCCTCTTGCGGCGGCGCGGTCCCTCCCAGCTGGCTTGCCGGTCCTGGTCATGCCCATGTCCGGCCGGCCGCTTTCCCCCCCCCGGCGGTGCATTCGCCGCGCTCCACGTTGCGCCCTTTGCTCCCCCTTACCCTAATGTTGCGGCCGCCGCCGTTTAGCGGCAGACTGGAGCCGGAACGCAAGGGTAACCGGGCACTCCAAAAATTACAGGCCGAACGCATCTTGCTCCATAACGCCTGCCGGAGTTTGCCTCAAGCAAATCACGCCCGGGCATCAGCTGCGTAATTCAAGGCGCCGCGAGCCATTGGCAACCTTGGCAAGCGCATTTCCCTGCTTCGGCTTACATTATCCCGCATTCAAAACTAATAAAATTCCTCGCTCTCTGCTTACGCCGCGCTCTCTTACGTGCCCTAATTGGCGTTTCCCCCCTCTGTCTCGCACTTTCCGGCTGCCGGGCTCCTCGAGCCGCGATCGATATTGCCGGCTGAAATTATTTTTCCAACCCCCCCGTCACTGCCGAGGGGCAAAAATCGGCCCAATCCCTCTTCCGGGAGATTTTTTTCCGGCCCTGACGTACCCGCCGGTGGCCCGATCCTCCTGAAACCCATTCCGCCGCCCGTTTTCCTCGCTGAGCGGAGATTTGCGGGCCCCGTGGGCGGCGCTTGACACCCCTAAATGCCGGTGGTATCTTTGTATAAAAGCCGCCAACGCCGTACGCCATACCTCCCCGGCGCGGCAGCACGGACCTTTGGCCTTCGCCGGTCCCGTCCGCCAAGCCCTTAACGGGCCTCCGGGCAGGGTGACGGTACCCCGCTGAACCCCCCTATCTGTCGAGCGTCGGCTTCCGGCGCCTCACGGTAACGGTTGCCATGCCCTCCAGGCTGGATACCATAACGGGCGCCCTCGCTGCCGCCGTCCTGGCCCTGTCCGTTGCATCCGCTCGCGCGGCGGACGTGGACGGCCCGGACGCGACCGCATCCGGGGCACCGCCGCTCGCCGCCAACGCGACGCAGGGCTCGGCTCTCTCTGGCTACTACGTAGGCGCCTGGTACGACTGGAACGAAGGCCTTGGCGCCGCCTACCGGGGCCGCGGCGCACCCGCTGGCCCGGCTTCGGCCTCGCGGCCCTTCGGGCCGCGCGAGCTTCCTGGCATGAACTTCGGGGGGGGCTACACCTTCCCCTCCCTGGACAGCGGGAGCTTGAGCTTCTACGGCGCCCTTAACATCGCGGCCGTCTCGCCGGAGGCCCCGGGCGAACCCCCCGCCCTCTTCGGGTACAGCCGCTCGACCCCCTTCAGGGCGCGGCTGGGCGGCCGTTACACCCGAACCTTCTCGTCCAGGCTCCGGGGCTACTTCGGCCTCGCCTGGGACTACGGCTTCGGAGGGCTCAAGTACGGCGCCAGGACCCCGAGAATCCCCCTTTACGGCCCTGAACGCTCCTCGGCCATAGCCGAACTGGGCTTGAACATATCCGATTTCGGGAACTTCACCTTCGACATCAGCACCTACGGTCGCTCCTCCGGTGACGGGGGGGACGCCGAAGGCGGCATGAACATGGTGTTTTCCTTCTGATGCCGCGCGGGCTCAGGAGGCCTGAGCCCAGGTGCACGTTCCGGTTCGGCGCGGACGCCCCCCGCCCCTCCGCCGACTGGGCCGGGGGAGGGGGAGGGTCGGGTCCGTTCGGCTTATGGGGCCACTGGCGGGTTTCCCTGGGCTCCCGCGCGGCCTTCACCAAGCCTTCGCGGGGCCTTAAGCGGGCATTTCCGCGCCTTCGCGGCCATTACCAGCGCCTCCTCTTGGGCCCGGCGGACTTGCTCGGACCGGACGCCGGGGTTGCCTGCCTGCCTCCGTCCTGGCCGGCGTCAGGCCCGGTCGGCCATGATCACCGCCGCAAAGGTCAAGGGCGATCCGCCCGTGTTCCTGAGCCCGTGGCTCTCCCCCTCGCGGGTCAGCGTTATGTCGCCCGGCCCCACCGGGACTGCCTTTCCGTCGGAGTCGATGTACTCCCCGCTCCCGCTGATGACGAGGTAGACCTCCTCGTCGCCCTCGTGCGGGTGGACGCCTACGGAGGCCCCTGGCGCAAGGGTGTTTACGGCGGCCATGGAGAGCCGGGACCCCGCAGGCCCGGCCCCCCTGCGGACGTAGCTGAAGCCCGTCATGAGCCCCGCTCCCCCGCAGGCGTCATGGGTTTCCGTCACGGAGGCCTGGGCCTTTCTGAATATCATGGTTCGTCTCCTTCCCGGCAGGCCGGGCTCCTTAAAGGTTTGCCGCCCCGGACGTTGCGGAGCGGTTGCGGCCCCGGGCGCGGCTGAACGCGCCGGAGGCGGCCGCTCTCCGGAAAAGCGGCTTTCGGGCGCGGGCGGTTAAGGCTCCGCCGGAAACCGGCGGCGATCCCGAAGCTCTGGAAGACGCTTTCCCTAAACCGGCTGGAGCCTCTGCAGCCTGGTACGGGTCAGGCCACCGCTCCGCCGGGCATTAGGCGAAACCCTGCCCGTGCCCCGTCCGGGCGCGGCTCAGGACGCCTTCCCTGGGCGAAGGGCTTCCCGTCGCCCGCCAGCTCCGCCTTCAAGCCCTCCACTATAGGTCCCCCTCCGCCTCCAGCTCCGCCTCCGCCTCCAGCTCCGCCTCCGCCTCCGCCTCCGCCTCCGCCTCCAGCTCCAGCTCATCGCAACCGGTTACGAGCGGGAGAGCATGGCCTTCTCGTTGCCGCGACCGTGGGCCGCCCTATATCTCGCCTTCAACTGGGCCCTGGAGAGACCCGGGCTGTCCTGGCAGGTGTCTATTCAAAGCTCCCGCGGCTCGGGGGAACGGGAGAGTACGCCGTCCACGGTCGCCCTGTCCGCCACGACGGTGGAGAAGGCCGTGGCCGTGCCGGCCGCCGCTCCCAGGCGGAGCGCGGCGGCGAAGTCGCCGGTCTCGGCGAAGCAGTGGAGGAATCCCGCCACCATGGAGTCCCCGGCGCCCACGGAGTTGCGGACCTCGCCGGACGCGGCGGCCACGCGCCAGGCGCGGCCGGACTCGCAGGCCAAAAGCGCCCCGTCCGCCGCCATGGAGACCAGGACGTTGCGGGCACCCATCCCCTGCACGCGGCGCGCGGCGTCCAGGACCGCCAGGTCGCCCGCGAGGGTCCCGCCGGAAATCCCCTCCAGCTCGAGGAGGTTGGGCTTCACGAGGAAGGGCCTGTGGGGGAGGGCCAGGGACAGGAACTCCCCCGCCGCGTCGACGCAGGAGAGCACCCTCTTGCCGCCGACCGCGTCCAGGGCCTCGGCGTAGACGCCCGCGTCCACGCCCCTCGGCACGTTCCCGGAGAGCGCGAGCCCGTCACCGTCCGCCAACTTCCGGATTTTCCCCATGAGGGCGTCCACGTGGGCGCGGGAGAGCGGCGGGCCCCCGCCGTTCAGCTCCGTCTCCGTGTCGGAGCGGATCTTCACGTTGATCCGGGTGTTGCCCTCCGGGAGGCGGATAAAGTCCGTCTCGACGCCCATGTCGCGCAGGCCCGCCTCCAGGACGCCGCCTATCCTCCCCGCCGTGAAGCCCAGGGCCACCGAAGGCGATCCGAGGGCTTTCAGCATGGCGGAGACGTTTATGCCCTTGCCGCCCATCTGGAGCGCCTCGGAAGAGGCGCGGTTGATGCGGCCTGTGGAAAAGCCCTCCACGGCGACTACGTAGTCCAGCGCCGGGTTGAAAGTTACGGTGTAGAACACTGTCCGCGCCTCCTTATCGCTCCCAATAGCCCCATATCGTTCCAGAAAGCTCCCATAGCTCCCAGAACCCCTGTGGCTCCCTGAACCCCAGGCCCCCGATATCCCGCTTTCCCCGTCCCCGGCGCTTCCTCTGGAAGCCGCGTGGGGCGGCTGCCTGCGCATCCGGGGACAGGCCAGCCAGCGTCCGGCCCGGTCTTCAGGGATGGACGATCCGGTCCGAGTCCGAATCCGGTCCGGAACCGCCGTAAGCGAACCGGGCCCAACCTCCTCCGGCCTCGCCTTCCCGGCGGGGGGCCGCAGGCCGTCTTCGGCGCTGCCAGCACGGGCGGATCCGGGGGGTAGCGCCGCCGGCGTCCGGGCGGGAGCCCCCGCTCCCTCTCCTAACCCGCCCGGTTCCGAGGCAAGGCAGTAAATCACGCGGCGCCCCGCCGGAAAACCTGGCTCGGGGCAAGAGCAGGAGCGGGGACGTCCGCGCTCCGGCATGGCCGGGGCAACCCCGGTTTTGCGCCAGCAGGCCTCCGCCCGGCGGCAGGGGCCGGGCGCCGCCCTAGTGCCCCCTGTGCCCGCGAAGGGCACGTTTACAGTTTAGGATAAACTAAATAGCTGGAAAAGCAATAGGGATAAGGCCGTCCGATGGCACACCTCCCGACCCGCCTTCCCCGCCACGACGTGAAATAGCGTATACGTTCACGGGCCTGGCCAGCGGACTGGAAAGCCCCCTGCCGACGCCGTGGAAGCAGTACCCGCTCACATGGCGGTTGCTGTTGGAAATCTGGCCGCCCCGGCAGTTCCTCAGATATACCGTCTTCCAAGTTACCGGACACTTCCTTTCCGGAGCCTCAGCACTCCCCCTCCAGCCAGCCAGGCCACCCTCCCGCCAGCCAACCATCTTCCCGCCAGCCAATTCCCTTCAAGTCATTTTTATGAGCCCCCCTTGAACGGATACGATTTCGTCTTGCCTCAGCATGAGTTATATGGAAAAATTATTTAATAAATGTTGTAGCCTGGGATCTATAAATTCCTAAGCTGAACCTGCTGACATTTAGGAGGTAAGGTTTCATGGAAAAGCCGACCGCGCTTGCAGAAATCCTGGAAAAAATAGACGCCAACAAGGCCCTCCTAGAAAATCGCGGGCCGCTGAAGGACGTCTACACAGAGCAGATAGATGGCCAGTACAGGATTCTGAACACCTACACGTCGAATGCCATCGAGGGAAACAGTTTTTCTCTTCTGGAAACCAAGCTTTGGCTGGAAGACGGGGTCACCGTGGAAGGGAAGACCCGGACATAGCTCTTCGAGGTGGACGGGCACGGCGCGGCGTTCGACTTTATGCTTAAAACCGCCAGAAGTAATTCCTTGGACTTTATCGGGAAACACCTGCTGGATATAGCCTCAAGGTTGCATGGCAAATTTTATTCGCTGGTAAGACCTGACTATGCCGGAGTCTACCGCGACTGCGGTATCGGGATCCGCGGCTCCGACAGGATTTTCCCAGGTCCTGAAGCGGTTGGCGATCACATGCACCGCTTCAGAGAACTGTTCATGGAGTACAAGGAAGAATTTCATCCAGTTGTGCTGGCGGCGTTCGCTCATCTCCAGCTTGTACTTATCCACCCGTACGCGGACGGTAACGGCAGGACGTCCAGGTTGCTCATGAACCTCGTCCTGGTTAACCAGGGGTATCAGATAATCAACTTCGAACCCCAAACCAGGAATCGGTACTACTCGGCTCTGAAAAAATCAGACCGGGAAGGTTCAGGCCACAGCGAGTTTTTCACTCTGCTTGCGGAACTGGAGCTCGAAGACCAGGATCTGTACATGAAGATGATCGCATTCAAGCCCGGGGGCAATGCGACTCAGGCGCCGGGCAGGGGCAATCCGGGGCAGGGGCCGCAGTAGCCTGCGCTGTTCAGACTGCTGAATGCTCCCGCTGCCTGGCCTTGCGGCCTGGGCCGGGGCTTCCGCTTTAGGCGTCCCGCGAGCGGGCGGCATCGACGTCCTGGCAATCCCCGCGCGTCCCCTGCAGTTGGTCCCCGGGATTACTCTTTCGTAACTGT
>JAIRZX010000350.1 GCA_031267005.1 Deltaproteobacteria bacterium | reverse complement strand
CATGCAGGCCGGATACCTGACAGTCAGCAACGTTACCGGTTCAGGCAACGCCGAACAATACCACCTTAAAATTCCTAACAACGAGATCAGGGATTCGATACGCCGGGAACTTTTGGCTGGCTTCCTCGCTCCCCCCAACACATCCGATTATGAACAATTCCTAAATCAAAAATATATTCAATTCCTCGATGCTTTCGGAGCCCGCGACGCGGACAAATGCGAACTGTACCTCTCGGCTATCCTAGCCGGAATCATTCAGCGCAATTCTGGGAAAAAAAACGGCCCACATGACTCCGTGAGGCAGAACGAATTCTTCTTTAGATCCATATTGCAACTTCTCCTGGAATTCGGCAACAAATTATCCATCCCTGAACCCTCCTCCGATATAGGCAGGGCCGATCTGGCCATACAGGGACCACATAACGAATGGGTTGTCATAGAAATTAAGTTCGAAGCAGCAGTCATCTCGAATAAGACTGCGGAAATGCCTGTCTCTGAAAGCGAAATCGTTATAGGAAAGAGACCAAAAGTCCTAACCCGAAAACTTCAAGCAATGATCAGAAATGCTTTTCGGCGGTTAGTACAAAAAAATTATGCGAAAAAATATCTCGTCGAATCCGCTAACGTGTACGGAGCCGCCGTTGCTGTATACGGCACGTCTGATGTGATGGTAAGATTCAAAAAAGTCGTCTGGTCCGACAAACAATCCCAAACAATTGCAGTCGTCTGACATTTTAGCGTCGAGTAGCGGAGCCTTCAAGCAAACGGGAGAGGCCATATCGCTCCGCTTTCGATAGCCAGGATTCAAAAGCGTTGTTTCTCTCAGACCTCTCGTTGGGTCAGCGCCTTCCCGCCTTTTCCTGAAGGCAGTCTGGAGCCGCTGGTCTGTCCCGCCCTCCGGCTTCGCGTCCCTTACCCGCGACGAACGGCCTCAGAAACCCCCGTCCGGCAAAAGCCGCACGCCCGCGAAAACCGCACGCCCGCGTCGGCTTCAATTCCCCGAAACCGCTGAGCCATGGAGCCCCCTGCGCTCCCTGCCTCGGCCCGATGCCGCCGGATGAAGCTTCCTAAAGACAACCGTGCGGGGGGGGCCGCCGAACTTTCCGGCGCAAGCCGCTCCAGCATCCCACTGAACGTCAACCCCCCTCCCACGCCCGCCTACCCGCCTCGGACACGGCCCGGCCGTCTTCCGCGCGACGGAGAAGGGGACGCCTGTAGCGACTTTTACCGCCACTTGCCGCGAATCTCCGTGAGCGCACCCAGGAACGCGCCGCTCCGTGGATTGCCCCAAAACGCCCGGATGGCTCTGGAAGCTGTTTTGCCCCCCCCTCCTCCTTGGGGTTGGGAAGGCAGGGCAACCCCGTGATGCTTCGACGAATTTATTTTGACAAACACTTTGGTCCTGCCCGGCGACCGCGACTTCAGCGCCGACGGGGGACGGCCCCGCGCCATTGAGGACGCTCGCCCCGGATTCCCCCAGGACTCCCCGCAACTTCCGGAACTCCCTTAATCCCTTGCCCCCCAGTTTCTGCTCCCGCTCCCGGACGCTGCGCGCCGCAGCGGTGCCCGCAACCCAGCCGGTTTCCGCCCCGATCCAAAGCGGCGCCGCGCTCCCCTATGCCTCCGAGCCGCAAGGACTCAGGGCCAGCTCTCCTAACGGGACCGTCCCGCCATGCGGCAAGCCTCCCTTCCCAATCCCCATACCCGTCAGGAAAGCCGCCCTAATTAGTGGCATCGCTTCTCCGTGAATCCCGGCGAAAACACCGATAGACGGTCCTTACACCATATATTGTCCCGCAAATCATGACGTTGCCTGAAAAACCTTTCCCATTACACCCCCATGCGATCGGGCGGCGCCCCGGCCATGAAAGCCGCAGCATGCACCGCCGCGGCATGCAGCGGCCTCCCCGGCGCCTAGGCACCGGAATCCCTTTCACGCTACTCCCACATACGGCGTCACGGCGCCCCGCCCCATGAAAGCTGCGGCAAGCCTCCCCGCAGCATGCAGCGGCCTCCCCGGCGCCTAGGCGCCGGAATTTTTTAATATAAAGCTTCCCGCGTCGCAGTTAGTCCCTCCACCGCGTCCCCGCTTACCCCACAGTCACGCCCATCCCGTTCAATCGCCAGGATCCCTTGCCGCAAGTCAGCCGCCCCTGTCCGTGCCCAGCAACGACAAGTCGCGGAAGCCTTCCCTGGCTTCCCTGGCTTCCCTGGCTTCCCGGCCGTCCCGCCCTTCCTCCTGTCCGTACTTCTCCGAGCCAAGCCCGGTACCGTTCCCGCCTGTCCTGCCTTCCACTCGCGGAGCCGGGGACACGTCGCGCCTGGCCCGCGCCTTTCCGAAGCCGTCCGGCCGCCTCCGCCTTTTATCCCCCCCCGCAGGGCCGCCCCCGGGGGGAAATCCAGCATGATCTCCCAATTCCCGGCGGAAAGCCGTAATATGGGGCTTTCCTTCTTCGGGGAGCCCGCGCCCCCGGACCCCGGGCCGCGCGGCCCCTTCCCGCCGGCCGCAAAGCGACACCATACCTATGACCTTCTCAAACGAACGCCCCCTCCTGAGGGCCGCGCTGGTGGCGACCGGCACGGAGATAGCCCTGGGCCGCACGGTGGACACCAACAGCGCGTTTCTGGCGGAACTGCTGGGGGGATGGGGGGTGAGGCCCGCCAGGCACCTGACCGTGGCGGACGATCTGGGCGATCTGGTAAGCGCCGTGCGCGAGTGCTGGGATAACTTCGACCTCACCGTCATGACGGGCGGGCTGGGCCCCACTGAGGACGACTGGACCAGGCTCGCGGCGGCCGTGGCCTTCGGGAGCCCCCTCGTGTTCTCCCCGAAGCTGGCGGAGGAGATCCGCGGGCGCATGGCCGCCTGGGGCTTCGCCTGCCCGGCCAACAACATGCGCCAGGCCTGGACGCCCGGCTGCGCCAGGATCATCCGCAACGACCGGGGCACGGCCCCCGCCTTCGCGGTGGTGAGGGACGGGAAGGCCGCGGTGTTCCTCCCAGGCGTCCCCAGGGAGGCCGAGCACCTGGCGAGGACGCGGCTCAAGGGTATAGTGGAGGAGATGCTCCCCGGCGGGCTCCGTTCCATATCCACCTTCGTGGTGAGGGCGGTCGGCCTCGGCGAGGGCAAGGTGGACGAGCTTCTCCGCGACATCCTTAGAGGCTCCCGGAACCCCTACGTCGGCCTCTCCGCCGGCCTCTACGAGACCAAGATCCTGGTGACCGCCATGGACGCGGGCCCCCGGGAGGCGGAGGAACTGGCAGCCCCGGTCATAGAGGAGATAGAGTCCCGCCTGGGCCCGAACCTTGCGGGCTACGGGGAGGGCGGGATCAGAGCCGCCGTAGCCGAAATGCTCGCGGAAAGGCGCCTGAGGCTCGGCGTCATAGACTCCATAACCGGCGGCGTGCTCGCCAAATCGCTCCTGGAGCGCCTCCCCCCCGAGTGCCTGGCCGGGGCCGTAACCTGCGCCCCCGGGCTCCTCCACGGTCTGAACGCCCAGAACTACCTCTCATCCGAAGGGGCGGACCTGGTAGTAAGCCTTTCGTCCAAGAGTTCGCCTTCCAGAGGGGAAGACGGGGGATCCGCCGGCAAGATCACCGTAGTCACCCACATCCGGGACTCCCGGTCCAAGCCCGGGGCCGGCTGGGGCAGCGGGAAGCGCCGGAAGGGGGAGGACTTCTTCCAGATAACGCCCTTGAGCGGGCCGCCGCCGCTCCTGCGCGACAGGGTTTCGGCTCTTGCCTGCTTCCAGCTCTGGGGCTTTTTGAAGAACATGGGCTGAAGGGCCGGAACCGGGGAACCGGAGCCGAAGGACTATCGTTTGAAGCCAAGGGCCAGGGCTCGGGGCCGGACGCGCGCCGCCCGGAGCGCGGGGGCTTGGGGCCGAGGGCCGGAGAGCGGCGGCAGAAGGCGGGGGCCGGAGAGCGAACTCCGGCGGCCCGCCCCCGGCGTTGGGACCCGCCCGTCGCGGCGGGCGCTCCGACGTCCCGGACCGGCAGCGGGCCCGTCAGAAAACTGAATCTCACGCAACATACGATTCGCTATCGACTCAAACGGCGTGGCGAAGCGGGAAGCCGGGCCGAGAGCGGCAAGCCCTGCCGGGAGCGGGAAGCCGGGCCGACTGAAGCGCTCGCCCTTCCCCTCTCAGCCGCTCGCGCCTCTCCCTTAAGGGCTTCGGCGGGAACGGCTCCGGCGGGAAGGCTTCAGGCGTCGGGCGTCCCCCGGCTCCTAAGAAACCGGGCCCCCTCAAACCCCTTACCGGACGGTGCCGGAAAGAGGGCGGCGAGCTACCCCCCCTTCGGCTTTGGCACGGCCGCCATTAAGTCCGGGACGCCCGCGAAGCCCTCCCGAAACTGCGGGAGGCTTGCGTTTCGGCGCCTCCTGGGGAGCGCGGAAGTTTGTCAAATAAGCGCCTCCGTGGTAGAATCGGCCAGCGCCCGCCTTTATTGCGCCAGGGCCTTAAAGCCTTCAGGCGTCGGCGTGAAGAAGGCCTGGGGACGGCGCCGGGCAAACCCCTAAAGGCCCTGAGGCCCTGACGGTGCGGGCCGGCGCTTCCGGCCGGCGCGCGAGCGCGAGGCTTCCCCCCGAAACCGCGCCCGCCCGCGACGCCCGGGACGCCGCCCCCGCTCCGGAACCCGGCGCGCTTTCCCTTTCCCCGCCCGCCACCCCTCCCCCGGCCCCGCGCCCCGCCACCCCCCCCCGGCCGCGGGCGTCCCCGCCCGGAGGGCCGCCCCGGTCCGCCCTCCCCCGCCGGCCCGTTCCCCGCACTCCCCCCCCCACC
>JAIRZX010000314.1 GCA_031267005.1 Deltaproteobacteria bacterium | reverse complement strand
GTTGGGGGGTTGGGGGGTGTTGGGTGGTTGGGGGGTGTTTGGGGGTTGGGTGGTGTTTGGGGGGGGGGGGGGGCTGGGGGGGGGGGGGGGGCTTGCGCCGGGCGCGGGCCTCGGGGCCCTGTGGCGGGCAGGACCGTTTCGTTGACCTGCGGCGGCTCGTCCAGTTGCGGGCGGCGGTCCGGGCGGGACGTCCGGACACGGCGGGCCGCCGCGGCATCGGACGGGACCCTTCGGGCCAGGCCCAATCCGGGGTACTTCCGGCACCAGGCGGAATATGATATCTTTGCCAAGATTGGGCCCAGGTTTCCGCCCGGCCGGAAGCATCTCCGCCAGCTTTGCGCCCTTGACGACGTCGAAGAACAGCGTCGCTTTCAAGCAGCCCTTCCCGGCGAGACCGTGCGCGGAGCCCCGCCACGGCAAGGACGTCCAGGCCCCCGCGCGGGCGTCCAGGCCCCCGTTCAGGACGTCCCGGACCCCTTTGCTGGTTGGGGGCTCGCTCCCCGGGGGCGCGCCTGGCAGCCGCTGGCGCGGCTTCCGCGGGCCAGCCGAAACCCTCCGCTTCAGCCATCTTTCCCCCCGGGCCGCGGCCCGGGGCTTCGACGCGCGGGCCGTCCACGCCAGTTCCCCCGTCTCACTTGAAGGTCCCTCCCCCTTGCGCAAGCTCACTGTCAATCTGGATCTGGAAGGCGCCGCGGCGCTCCTCTTGGGCTGCGGCAAGGTGGGCCGCCGCAAGCTGGACAGGCTTTTGGGCACCGGCGCGAGGATTGCCGTGGTAGAGCCCAGCCCGTCGCCCGAATTGGAACGGCTCGCCGAAGAGGGCAGGATAGCGCTCTACGGGAGCTTCTGCCCCGAACTCCTGGACGGCTGCCGCGTGGCGCTGGTCGCGACCGACGCCCCCGTCCCCCCGGAAATCCTCTCCGCCGCCTCGGAAGGGCGGTTGCTTTTGAACGCGGCCGTCTCCCCCGGGCTGGGCAACTTCACCCTCCCCGCCGTCTGCGAAGATGGCGAGCTCTCGATTTCGGTCTCTACGGGAGGGTCATTCCCGGCCCTTTCCGCCGCGGTGGCCGAGCGGCTCAGGGAGTCCTTCCGCGGCTGGGGAGGCTACCTGGAGCTTCTGGGGCGGCTGAGGCCCCTGGTTCTCGGGAGCGGGTTAGGCCGCGACCGGACTCGCGCGATACTGAAGCGCCTGGCCGCCGACGGCGAGCTGCCCGCGCTCGTCTGCTCGGGGCTGCCAGCCGAAGCTTTGGACCTCGCGCGGGGGCTTGTGGCCCCGGTCGAGATCCCCGGCTCCTTCGCCTGGCCCGCGAAGGCGGCCGGGCCCCGCGAGGCGGACGGGGTCCGCGCGCTTCCCCAACCCCCCGCCGCCTCCAAGCCCCCGGAAGCTCCCGGGGCAAGCCCCTCCGGAACTCCCAAGGGGCCCCCGGCTCCAAGCCCCTCTAAAGCTTCTGCGGCAACCGGAACTTCCGGCGCGCCCCCGGTTTCCCGTCCTTCCGGGCCCGCAGGGCCTTCCGGCCGCGCAGGGGAGGCCGTCTGATGGCCGCCAACGAAATATTCGTCCTGGGCGTTGCCCACAGGGAAGCGGGCGTGGAGATACGCGAGCTCCTCCAGGGCTCCGGGGCGTTCACCGCCGAGGCGCTCTTCCGTTTCCAGACGGCGGGGGTCCTGGACGAGGCGCTCCTCATCTCCACCTGCAACCGCCTGGAGGTGGTGGGGACCACCAGGGACGTGAAGGCGGCCAGGGAGCGCATAGAGGAGAGGATGTGCTTCTTCTCGGGGCTGGAGCCCGAGGAGCTCCTGCCCACGGTCCACTTTTACACCGGCGAGGAGGCGGTGGAGTACCTCTTCAGGGTCGCCTCGGGGCTGGACAGCCGGGTAGTGGGCGAGACCCAGATCCTGGGGCAGGTGAAGGAGGCCTTCCGGGAGGCGATGGTGTTCAGGACCGCCGGCCTCATGATAAACCACCTCTTCCACAAGAGCTTCCACACGGCCAAGAGGATCAGGACCGAGACCGGCGTGGCGTCGGGCAGGGTGTCCGTGGCCTCCGCGGCCATCGCCTCCTGCCAGGAGGCCTTGGGCGGCGCGGATATGGCCTCCATGAGCGCCCTGGTGGTGGGCGCGGGGGAGATGTCCTCGCTTCTCGCCTCGCACCTTCACACCCACGGCGTCAGGCAGCTGACGATCCTCTCCCGTTCCCTGGGCCGCGCCCAGGCTCTGGCCTCCCGCTTCGGGGCGGAGGTGCGCACCATCCCCCAGCTCGGGGAGGCCCTGCTGGAGAGCGACCTCATCTTCACGGCCGCCGGCGGGGGGGCGAGGGTGCTGATAAAGGACGAGATAGCCCCCATCCACGCAAAACGGGAAGGCAGGCCCTGGTGGATCTTCGACTTGGGCGTCCCCCGCAACGTGGAGGGCGCCGTGGGGGAACTGGAAGCCGTCACGCTCAAAAACGTCGACGCCTTTTCCGCCGAGGCCGAGCAGAGCCTGGAGCGCAGGCGCTCCGAGGCTTTGAGGGCCGACGTCATCATCCGCGAGGAAGTTTCGAAGTTCAAGGAATGGACCTCGTCCCTGGCGACCCAGCCCACCATAAAGGATCTGACCTACCTGGCCGAGAAGGCCAGGAGGGTGGAGCTCCAGCGCACGGTCTCCAGGAACGATTTCAGCGAGAAGGAGATCCAGTCCCTGGACGCCATGACCCGGGCCCTGGTCCGGAGGCTCCTCCACCACCCCCTCATGTTCACCAAGTCCTGCCACCGGCACTGGCGCGCGGAGTTCAACCTCGGCATGGTGAGGAGGATTTTCGGGCTTGACTAGCCGGGTCCGGCCCCCCCACGCGCTCCGGCCGCGCAAGCCGGGTCCGGCCGCCCGGACCCGGACCCGGACCCGGACCGGCCGGATCGGCCGGACCGCCGGGACGCCCCGTGGCAGGCGGCCGCAGCTCCTGACCCGGAACGTTAAACGGCGGGCGTTTAGTGCCGCTCCGGACCCGGAACGCGCCCGGCGGGCGTTTCGCGAAGCTCCGGCCCCGGAGTTCCCCAGGCGGGCGGCGCCGTTCCGGATCTTCCTCAGATCGCCGGGAAGGCGGCGCGGCGCCAAGTTGCGCCGCGCCTGGCCGGAACGCGCCCGGCGACGCGCGGATACGGGCCGCAAAGCGCGCCGCGGCGCCGCGTACGGCCCGGCGCGCCGCGCCGGATCGAAACTCGCCGGGCGGGCGGGTTCTCGTCGGGAACGGGCGTTTCCGGACGGGCCCTGCGCCCTACTCCCGGCCCGCCCCTTGACCCCGGGCCCCCAAAGTGATCTTTTCCAAAGACTCCGATAGTGCTATAACGGGGCGGACAAGACGGCGCGGCCTTGGCCCGGGATCGGGGCGGGAGGCCGCCGTCGCGTCCCCGAACCCATGTCCCTAAACGACCTTAACGATACCGCGTAGGCCTTGGGGCACAGCCTCCGGAGGTGGCGAAGTGGCTTTAGAGATAAACCGGGAAGAGCTTCTCGAGAACTTCATGGGAGACGAGGAGCTACTTTTCGAAAGCATAGACCTCTTTTTAGAGCGCGCCGAGTCGCGCTACTCCGACCTTGCCGAGGCCGTCAAGGCCAAGGACCCCCAGAAGGTGATGGAAGCTGGCCATACCATAAAGGGCATGGTGGGCATATTCTCGACCGGGGAGTCCTTCGAGGCGGCCAAGAAGCTTGAATTCATGGGCCGCAACAAGGCCCTGGACGGCGTGGACGAGGCCTTGGCCGACTTCAGGGCCAAGCTGGAAGAGCTCTCGGGCTACCTGAGCGGCTGGAAGAACGAGGGCTAGGAGCCACTCGGGGGGGGCGGGGCCATTTAAGTCCCGCCCGGACTTGGTTTGCGCCCCCCCCGCCTTTCGCCTCCTCCGGCCCCGCCCCAGCCCGGGCTCCTTTCCCGCTATCCCCGCCCGGCAGCACCCTGCAAACCCGACGCCAGCGCGGCGCGTCCAGCGCCTTCCCGGAGGGATAGCCGGGCGACAGGCCCGCGATTGCGGCGCCTTTTTTTTTGCCCGGGGCCTCGCATTGAGGCTTTTCCGCCTTCCGGTTTTCCGGCTTTCCGGCCGGCCTGCCGTTGCCCGCCCGGCTCCTGCGGTCCCGGGCCCGCCCGGGCTCGCACCCACCCGTTTCTCCGTGCGGGCGGCGCTCCTTTTTTATCCTTTGAAGGACCCCTGATACAAGTGACCGACATCAAAGACGCATCGGACGCCATTTCAGGCGAGGACCGGGGAGTTCCCGCCCCCGATGCCGCCCTTCCCGGCGGCCTTTCAGTTTCCGGGCTTCCCGGCTTCATGGCTGACCTCCCGCCCCTCATCCAAGCCCAGGCGGCCAAGGCGCTGAAGATGAAGGGGGAGGGAGTCCAGCTCTACCCGAACGGGTTCAGGCCGGAGCACACGGCCAAGGGCGTGCGCGACGAGTTCGGGGAGGTTTCCAGGGAGGAGCTGGAGGAGTCGAATCCCGCGAGGAAACTGGCAGGCCGCATAATGGCCCGCCGGGCCCACGGGAAAACAGTCTTCTTCACCCTCCAGGACCCCGAGGGCAGGATCCAGCTCTACCTGCGCCGGGACCAGCTCCCGGAGGAGACCTGGGATCTGGCCTCCAAGCTGGACATAGGCGACATCGCAGGCGTCTCCGGGACGGTCTTCAAGACTAGGACCGGGGAGCTCTCCCTGCACGTCTCAGAGCTGGAGCTGGTGACCAAGGCGCTCTGGCCGCTCCCCGAGAAGTTCCACGAGATGGACGTCGAGATGCGCTACCGCAGGCGCTACGTGGATCTCGTCATGAACCCGGCCTCCAGGAAGGTCTTCGAGACCCGCTCGAAAACCGTGGACTACCTGAGGCGCTTCATGAACTCCAAGGGCTTCCTGGAAGTCGAGACCCCCATGATGCACCCCATCCCGGGCGGGGCCAACGCGCTCCCCTTCGTCACCCGCCACAACGCGCTGAAGATGGATCTCTACCTGCGCGTGGCCCCGGAGCTGTACTTGAAAAGGCTCCTGGTGGGGGGCTTGGGCCGGGTCTACGAGATCAACCGCAACTTCCGAAACGAGGGCATCTCCGTCAAGCACAACCCCGAGTTCACGATGCTTGAGTTCTACCAGAGCTACGCTGACTACCGGGCGCTTATGGATCTGACCGAGGAGATGCTCTCCGGGCTCGCCGAAGAAGTGCTGGGCACGACCGAGCTGGAGTACCAGGGCGAAAAGGCGTCGTTCGCGGCCCCCTTCCGGAGGATCTCCTGGAGGGACGCGCTGGTGGAAATCGGCGGCGCCCCGGCCGAGGCGTTGGGCTCGCGGGAGGCGGCTTCAAGCTACGCGAAGGCCTTGGACCCCGCGGCCGACGCCAAGCCGGGCGCCTCCCTTTCCGAGCTCCAGGAGCTCATTTTCGATCTCGCGGTCGAAAAGAAGCTCGTGAACCCCACCTTCGTCACCGACTACCCCACCGAGATGAGCCCGCTCGCCCGCCGCAGCGAGGGGAACCCGGAGCTGACCGACCGCTTCGAGCTGTTCGTCTGCGGGCGCGAGATAGCCAACGCCTTCTCGGAGTTAAACGATCCTATAGACCAGTACGGGCGCTTCGCCGAGCAGGCCGCCAAGCGCGAGGCCGGCGACAAGGAGGGCATGTACCTCGACCGCGACTACGTCCGGGCCCTCATGTACGGCATGCCGCCCGCCGCCGGCGAGGGCGTGGGCGTGGACAGGCTGGTCATGCTCCTGACCGACTCGGCCAGCATCAGGGACGTGATACTGTTCCCCCAGATGCGCCCGGAAACGCCGTGACCGGCCCCGCGGGGGGGGGCGGCCCCGAAAGCCCCGAAAGCCCCGGAAGCCCCGGAAGCCGCCAAGGTCCCGGAAGCGGGCTCCTTTCGTCCCAGGAGGCGCCGGAAGGCGCCGGGCCCGGTCGGGGTCCCGGGTCCGGTCAGGGTTGCGGGTCTGGAAAAGGCCCCGTGTCCGGGATGGAGCCTAATGCCTTGGCGGGCGTCGGCGCGGAGCCGCGCGGCGCCTTAGGTGGCGAGCGACCCGAAGCCGCGCCCCAGGCGGATTCCGGCCTCGGCGACGGCGGAGGGCCGGGGGGCGCCGTACCGCCAGGAGAGGGCCGCCCCGGAGAGGCTTCGGAAGGCGGGCCAGGGGAAAGCGGGCCAGGGGAAAGCGGGCCAGGCGGGTCATCCCGGAAGGGCGCGGGCGCCGGGCCGCCGCCTCCTTCCCCGAGCGGCGGGCTGGGGCTCAAGGCCGAGGCGTTCATCGCCTTGAGGTACCTGCGTAGCAAGCGCCGGAGCAGGCTCCTGTCGCTCATCTCGGTTTTGGCCGTTGGCGGCGTGGGGCTGGGCGTGGCGGCGCTCATAGTCGTGCTGGCGGTCCTGGCGGGCTTCGAGACCAATTTCAAGGAGAAGCTCTTGGGCCTCCAGGCCCACGTGACCGTCTACCGACCCTCCTCGAACATCGAGAACTGGGACAGGGTCGTGGCGGCCATAGAGCGCGTCCCCGGGGTGGCCTCCGTCCAGCCGATAGCGACGGGCCAGGTGATGGCCGCTTCCTCCGACGGGGCGACCGGCGTGATCCTGATGGGCCTGGATCCTGCCCTTGCCGAGAAGGCCGGCTACTTCGAGCCCATGAACCTTTCCCCCCACGGCCTGGAGAACCTGACCGCGAGGCCGATGCAGACCCCCTACCCGATCCACGAGGACATAGCGGACTCCGAATGGGGGCGCGACGGCTACGTCGCCCCCCCGTCGCCCGGCGAGGCCCTGGAGATTCTCGACTATTCGGACAATCCGGTGGACGGCGGCCCGGGCTGGGAAGGCGGACCGGCGGAGGACGTTGGCGAGGCGCTATCCGGGACGGCAGGCCAGGCGCCTTCCCCGGGCGAGGCTCCGGGCGAGGGTCCGGGCGAGGGTCCGGGCAAGGCTCCGGGAGAGGCCGCCCCCGACGGCGGGCCGGCGGGCGGGGTTTCCCCGGGCGGCGGGGAGGCGGCAGGGGAGCCCTCCCCGTCCGCGGCGGGCCGGCCAGGCCCCGGCTCCGGGCCGGGCAACGCCTCGCCGCAGGGCCCGGCCGGCTACCAGGCGTTCCCGGCGGCGTCGGATGCGGATGCGGATGCGGAGGCGGATTCGGCCTACCGGGGCTTAGCGGAGGGCGCGGGGGCTCCGGCGGCGCCTCTTGCGGGCGGCGACGGAAGCTACGACGGGCCCGAAGGCGAGGAAGGCTCCGGCGGCCGGGACGGCCCGGAGGGACTGGAGGAGCCGCCCGCGGACGCCGCCGTCTACGTCCCCCCGCCCCCCGAGCGGGGCATCATACTGGGAAGCGAGCTCTCCATGCTCGTGGGCCAGGGGGCCCTGGGCGAGGTTAACGTCATCTCCCCCTTCGGGAGGGTCACCCCCATCGGGAGGCGCATGCCTCTTTCCGCGATCTTCCGCGTGGCCGGGGTTTTCCGGACCAACCTCTTCGACTACGACTCCCGCGTGGCCTTCACGACCATAAAGGACGCCCAGGAGATTCTGGGCATGGACGACACGGTCTCCGCCGTCGAGATCATGTGCGATGACATCTACAAGGCGGGGGAGGTCCGCCAGCTGGTCCTGGCCGCCCTGGGCCCCGAGTTCTGGGGAAGGGACTGGATGCAGATGAACATGTCCCTCTTCTCGGCCTTGAAGCTGGAGCAGGCGGCCATGTTCGTCATAATGACCCTCATAATACTCGTGGCCGCCTTCAACATCGCCTCGACGCTGGTCATGATGGTCACCGAGAAGACCAGGGACATAGCCATCCTGAAGGCCATGGGGGCGACCGGCGGCCAGATCCGCAGGATCTTCACCATCCAGGGCCTGGCCGTGGGCGGGGCGGGCACCCTGGGCGGCTTCGTGGTGGGCGTGGCCGTCTGCCTCCTGCTCGCGCGCTACGAGTTCATAAAGCTCCCCCCCGAGGTCTACCTCATGAGCACCCTGCCCGTGGAGATGAGGCCCCTCCAGATAGCGGCCATCCTGGCGGTGTCCATGGCCATAAGCTACCTGGCCACCCTGTACCCCTCCTCCCAGGCGGCCCGCCTGGATCCCGTCGAGGCCATACGGTATGAATGAGCTCAAGGGCCCGGCGGGGGCGGCTTCCGGGCCGGACGGAGGCGCGGGCCGGGGCGGGGACCCGGCCGGCGGCGGCGGCGGCAAGCCTTCCCCCGCCGGGGACGGCATCCTCTCGGCCCGAGGGCTCTCGAAGACCTTCGTGAGCGGCCAGGAGGACATACTCATCCTCGACAAGGTGGATTTGACGGTTTCCCCCGGGGCCTCCACCGCCGTCTTGGGGGCTTCAGGAAGCGGGAAATCGACGCTCCTTTACATCCTGGGCGGGCTGGAGCGGCCCACCGGAGGGGAGCTTATGAGCGGCGGCAGGGACGTTTACGCCCTGAGCGACTCCCAGAGGGCCAGGTGGAGGGCCCGCTCCGTGGGGTTCGTGTTCCAGTTCCACCACCTCCTCTCGGAGTTCGACGCCCTGGAGAACGTGGCCATGCCCCTGAGGCTGGCGGGCGCCTCCCGGGACGAGGCCGCGGCCCGCGCCAAGCCGCTTCTGGAGCGCGTGGGGCTGGCCAAGCGCCTGTCGCACAGGCCCGGGCTCATGAGCGGCGGGGAGCAGCAGAGGGTGGCGCTGGCCAGGGCCCTGGCCATGGGGCCCAGGATCCTCCTGGCCGACGAGCCCACGGGCAACCTGGACGGCAGGAACGCCTTGATGGTAAACGAGCTCATAGTCGAGCTGGCCCGCGCCGGGGGCATGGCTGCGGTGGTAGTCACCCACAACGCCAAGCTCGCGGCCATGCTGGACCGGAGGCTGGTCCTGGAGGGGGGGACGCTTAAGGAAGGGTAGCCCCGGAGCGGTTTTAAGGGCGGCGCCGGGATGCCTGCTGCGGAGGGGGGCGGCGGGGCTCGTTTGAGCCGCAAACGGCGGGACAAGCAAGGCCCGGGAGCGGTTAGAGGCCATGGGGGGAGCCTCGGGGCCGTCCGCGTTCCCGCGGCGGAGGCGGTCGCGGCGGAGTCCGGGCGCGGCGTTTGGCAAAAATTTGTTATTTTCCCCGCTTGTCCGCACCCGGCCCCGAGCCTGTCCGCACCCGGCCCCGAGCCCGGGCGCTCCCGGCCGTGCTTGGACCCGCCTGGCCTCGCTTGGCTCCGCTTTTTCGAGTTCTTGTGCGAACGCGGGCTTTATTGGGGCCTGGGAGCCGTTGCTCGCCTTCGCGCGGCAGCTCGGGGGGCGCCGGGACGCGCCGTTGGCGCCTGCCGGAGCGGACTGAAACGCCAAGCGGGGGAGGAATCCGGAACGGAGGCAAAAATTTTTTTAGGGGGCGGGCGGGCGGCGGTCGCCCGCAGGGCAAAAAGGCGTCTGAAACTCTATCTGCCAAGCCGCTCAAGGTTTTCCGGAGAGGTAGGAACGGATTCGCCTGCAGCTGGGGCTGCCCCCGGGGGACGCCTTCCGGGTGCCTTGCCCGCCCGGCAAAGCGCCGGAAGAGGCCCGGAGAGCACGTCATCCTCCGTAAAATGCGATTTCGCCGGATCCAGATACTGATTTTTATTGGAAACACTCAACAAGATCATGTAAAATGGCCCCTTCAAAAGACCCGTCCGCCACAAGCCGCCTCCGAAAGGAACCCGACGGCGCGGAACGCCCCTTGGCCGGAATGGTCCCCGGCCTTACGCCCCAAGGCCCCGGGCCCCGTCCGGAGCCGCTGGCGCTTGGCCTTCGGGGCCGTCGCCCTCCAAAACCTTTCCGGGCCGATCCGGGCTTGCGCCCTTCCGCGGGCCCTTCCCGCGCGACAGCGATCCGCCTTCCGCTATATCCGGGCCTCCAGCCCCCCGGGGGGCCTCCGGCGCCCGGGCTCCGAAGAAACCAGGGCCGACCGGCCGCTCAAGGGCCACCGGCCCCCCCGTCTGGGAGAGTTTCATGAACCGCAACCAGCCCCAGCCCGCCTCGCCCCGCAGCTCCACCCGCACGGCGCCCCTGGCCCTCGCGGCGGCGCTATTAGCCGCCCTTCTCGCCGCCGGGGCGCTCCCGGGGACCGCTTTCGCCCAGGAGGGGCTGAAAGTGGCCGTCACCCCCTACAACATCGTCGGGGTCACCGGCACCCAGCTGGAGCAGCTGGCCAACGTGAGCAAGGGGCTGATGGAACTGACTGTCCAGTCCTTCCAGTCCCAGGGCTTCGTGGCCCTGTCCATGGGCGGGCAGTCCCTTTCGGCGGTCGCCACCGCAGTGCAGGCCCAGGCGAGGGAGCTGGGGGCCGACTTCCTCTTCGCGCCGACCTTGACCCGCTCGGGCGACAGCTACACCATGTCCGGCCAGCTGGTTTCCCTCTCCGGGGCCGGGGCCAGCTCGTCCAGGATGGACGTCTTCGCGTCCGGGACCGAAGGCCTGCCCCAGACCGCCGAGCGGCTCGTGTACATGGTGACCGACCACCTGTTCGGGTCCGGGCCCAGGGTGGTGTCGGTCACCATCTCCGGGAGCCAGATGCTCGAGAACCAGGCGATTCTTAATTCCTTGAGGATCCGCCAGGGCGGGACCTACAACGAGGCCAAGGCGGCCTCCGACATCCGCAGGCTCTATTCCCTGGGCTACTTCGAGTCGGTCAGGGTCGAGACCTCGGACGTCGGCGGCGGCAAGGCCGTGCATTTCATAGTGACGGAGCGGCCCCAGATCCTGGTCGTGGAGTTCCAGGGCAACGAGAAGTACGACGACGAGGACCTGGCGGACGTCCTGGGGCTCAGGGTCATGGACGTGGCCTCGGACGACCGCCTCCTCCAGGCCGTGGCCAACCTGCAGCGCTTCTACACCGAAAAGGGCTACTCCCAGGCCAAGATAACCTACGAGCTCGAGCCCGCCGCCGAGGGCAAGGCCAAGCTGATATTCAAGATCTCCGAAGGCGGGAAGATTTACATCCGCGACATCGACTTCGTCGGAAACGAGTTCTACTCCGACTGGAGGCTCTCCCGGGTCATCGAGAGCAACTCCAAGGGAATCATCTCCTTCATCACCGGTTCGGGGAAGCTGGACCGCGAGAAGCTGGCCAACGACGTGCAGCTCCTGACCGTCTTCTACAACAACCACGGCTTCCTGCAGGCCCGGGTCGGCGAGCCCGAGATAACCTCCGGGGACGACCCCGACAGCTACAACGTCACCTTCCCCATCGTGGAGGGAAGGCGCTTCAAGGTAGGCGAGGTTACGCTGGCGGGGGATCTGAAGGAGGGCGACGATCCCGAAAAGCTCCTGAAGATGCTGAAGACCCCCGGCGAGACCTGGTTCAGCCGGGAAGTGCTCATGGAGGACCAGAACAAGCTCCTCGCCTATTACAAGGACAAGGGCTACTTCCACGCCGAGGCCGAGCCCAACTTCGGCCAGCCCACCGAGGACGACGTCCTGGACGTCCAGTTCGCCGTGGCGCCTAAGAACCTCGTCTACTACGACCGCATCACCATCGTCGGCAACGAGAAGACCCGCGACAAGGTCATCCGCAGGCACCTCGAGATAGCCGAGGGCGACCTGACCAGCCAGGAGAAGCTCCAGAACAGCCAGAGCAACCTCATGCGCTCCTCCTTCTTCGAGGACGTGGTCATCACCCCGAGCCCCTCCAGCGAGAACCAGGAGGAGCTCTTGAACCTCCGGGTGGAGGTCAAGGAGCGTCCCACGGGATCCTTCCAGATAGGCGCGGGCTACAGCAACTACTCCAGCATCTTCGGCACCGTGCGCCTCACCCAGGACAACCTCTTCGGCTACGGGCGCAGGATCGCCATGGACGCAAACGTGGGCGGGTCCTACAACCTCTTCAACCTGTCCTTCACCGATCCCTGGGTAGGCGACATCCCGCTCATGATGGGCTTCGACATCTTCAAGTCCTATTACGAGTACGACTATTACCGCAAGGAGACCATGGGCTTCTCGCTGAGGGCAGGCTACCCGGTATTCGAGCGCTTCTACCTCTCCGGCAGCTACACCTGGGAGGACGTGGACATCACGGACGTGGCCATCAGCTCGTCCAGGTACCTGCGGGACATGATGGGCAAGTCGAAGAACAGCGTCTTCTCCGTGAGCCTCAGGCGCGACACCAGGAACCACTTCTTCCAGCCCTCCGACGGCTCCACCATGCGCTTCACCGCCGCCATGGCGACCGGGCTCCTTGGCGGGCAGACCGCCTACACCCGCTACGAGCTGGAGCTCGCCAAGTGGGTCCCCGTTCCGTTCTGGCGCGGGGCGGCCTTGATGGGCCACATGCAGCTGGGCGTGCTCCACGAGACCAAGGAGGACGGCCTCCCCGTCTACGAGAAGTACATGCTGGGCGGCATCAACTCCATACGCGGCTACGACTGGTACGAGATAAGCCCGCGCGACCCCATCACCAACGAGTCCATCGGCGGAGAGAAGATGGGCCTCATAAACGTCGAGTTCAGCTTCCCCATCCTGAGGGACAGCGGGCTCTTCGGCGTATTCTTCTACGACATGGGGAACGTCTGGACCGACGGCCAGAACTGGTCCATGTCGGGGCTCAAGCGCAGCTACGGAGCGGGGCTCCGGTACCTCTCGCCCATGGGCCCGCTGCGCATCGAGTACGGCCGCGCCCTCGACGCGTATCCCGGCGAGCCGGCCGGGCGCTGGGAGTTCTCCATGGGAGCCATGTTCTAAGGGCGCGGGCCCCGCCGGTCCCCAAATCCTTCCTTTAATCCTGAAAGCCGCCCCCGGGGCGGCTTTCAGGTATATTAGGGGCATCGCGCAAGCGTCAGGCGAGCGTTGGGCGGCGGCCGCCCCGGCGCGGCAAGGGTTCCTCCCGCCCCGTTTCAGTTTTTTCCCGGCTCCTCAAGGGTTCTTTCCCGGCTCCCGCCTGGCCTCTTTCCGGCATCCGGCACTGCGCCTCGCCCGCGCCTTTTCCGGGCCCGCGGCGCCTTACGAAGGGTCGCGGGGGCCGGGGCGGGGCGCGCGAATGGCGCGGAGGCGAGCTAAGGCGAGCGAAGGGGCGCGAAGGGTTTGAACCCGGGAGCCTGTCCGGCTTATAATGCGGGCGACTTGAACGGGGTCCCGTCCCATGGCGCGGCCTGAATCCGGGCCGAACCGGCTCTTTCGTCAGGCTCGAGTCCGCCCGGGCCTTATCCGAGCCCGAGCCGGGCCAGCCCCGGGCCTTATCCGAGCCCGAGCCGGGCCAGCC